>JBAZBG010000040.1:0-10340 GCA_041671585.1 Arenimonas sp.
CGTCGGAATCCTTGCGCTGCCCGCGGGCAGTTTGATGCGCACTTTTTTCGCCTGGCTCATTGCATCGATAAAACGCTTGTCCTCCTCGATGAACAGCGCCGGCCCGCTGCCCGAATCGGCCTGCCGGCCAGCGAAACGCTGGGCTTGGCCGTCGTCGAAGCTGATTTGCATCGCGCAGGGCTTTCCGCAGTCGAAGCGCGAAAGCTCCAGCAGCAGGTAGGTGCTGCGTCCCCAGGAAGGATGATCGCGCAATACCAACTGGGCGTCCGGAGTTGCGGCGACCACGCCCTCCTCGGGCGCTGCGGTGTGGCTGTACAACGTGGCCGAACGTTGCACGCCGTTGCCCATGGCTACCGTCTGATAATTCCAAAGCTCGCTCAGGCGCCGCTGTTCGCGTGCCTGTTCGGCTTGTTCTCGCACTTGCGCGAGGGTCGGCGCGAGTTTCGTTGCCGCCTCGCTGTCGGGATACTTGTTGCGCAATTGTTCGGCCGTGGCCTCGGCTGTTTGCCAGTTCTTTTCCTGACGTGCCGTCTCATAGGTGTCGAACAAGGCTGCTGCCCTGGCCTGGTCCGCGGCCGACAACTCGGCCGTTCCCTCTTCCTGACCGGAACAGGCCGGCAGTCCGAGCAACAACATCAGCAGCAAGCCGTTTCTCATCGAATTCATCGCATTCAGTCCGCTTTCGCCAATGCCGCCAACAACGCCAACTCGCTGTCGGCAAATCCGGCCGCGCTGCGCGCCGGCAAATTGAATGGTCCGCGAATCGAGCCCTTGGCAACGCCGCGGATCAGTTCGATGAACGTCGCCTCCGGCGGCAGTCCCTCGCGTTCGCAACACCAGCCGAACCAGTGGCTGCCAATGGCGACATGCCGGATTTCCTCGGAAAGGATCACCTCGAGGATATCGGCCGAGCGCTGGTCGCCGAGCTGGCGCAGCCGGGCGATCATGCCCGGGGTGACATCGAGCCCGCGCGCTTCCAGCACGCGCGGCACCAGCGCCATCCGCGCCAGGCAGGAATCCGCCGTGCGCTCGGCCATTTCCCACAAGCCGTTGTGCGCCTCGAACGCGCCATATCCGTAGCCCAGCTCCCCAAGCCGTTGCGCGAGAAGGCTGAAGTGACGCGCCTCGTCGACGGCCACGCTCATCCAGTCCAGGTAGAACTGCGGCGGCATGCCGCGAAACCGGTACGCGGCATCGAGCGCCAGATTGATCGCGTTGAATTCGATGTGGGTGACCGCGTGCAACAAGGCGGCGCGGCCTGCGTCGCTGCCCAGCCCGCGTTGCGGGAGGTCGCGCGGGGACACTAGGTTCGGTGTCGACGGCCTGCCTGGCGCGCGTATGGCCTCGGGGGTGACCGTGCCCGTCGTCGTCAGCAGGCCGGCGCGCAACGCGGAATCCGCACTGTTGGTCAGCTCGGACTTGCTCGCAGGATCGCTCGCATCCAGGCAGATCCGAAGCACATCGAACAGGGATTCGCCGCGCATGGGGGTGGACTCCACGCGCGCTGCCGCGCTCATCGCGGCCGGCGACGCAACAGCCGTGGGCGATGGCTCAGGATGCGCGGCGCTTGAGTTTCGATTCGTCATTACGCGCCTGCTGCAGCCGTTCGAAGTATCCGTCTTCGATGCCGGTCACGTACTTGCCGTCGAAGCAGGAGGAATCGAAGGTGGTCAGTTTGCGCTTGGGCCCGGACACCGCATCCTCGAGATCGGAGAGGTCCTGGTAGATCAACCAGTCGCAGCCAAGCAGGGCTTGCACTTCGTCATCGGTGCGGCCGTGCGCAACCAACTCGTTGGCGGCGGGCATGTCGATGCCGTACACATTCGGGAAACGCACCGGCGGCGCGGCCGAAGCCAGGTACACCTTGCGCGCGCCGGCATCGCGCGCCATCTGGATGATTTGTTGCGAGGTGGTGCCGCGCACGATCGAGTCGTCGACCAGCAGCACCACGCGATCCTTGAACTCCAGCGGGATCGGGTTGAGCTTGCGACGCACCGATTTCACCCGCTCGCCCTGCCCGGGCATGATGAAGGTGCGGCCGATGTAGCGATTCTTGATGAAACCCTCGCGGTATTTCACGCCGAGCACGTTGGCGATCTCCAGCGCGGCGTCGCGCGAGGTATCGGGAATGGGGATGACTGTGTCGATGTCGTGGTCCGGGCGCAGATGCAGGATCTTCTCGCCCAGCTTCACGCCCATGCGCATGCGCGCCTTGTGCACCGAGATATCGTCCATCATCGAATCGGGACGGGCGAAATACACGTATTCGAAAATGCACGGCGTGTGCACTGCAGGCGGCGCGCAGACCTCTGCGTGCAGCTCGCCACGCGAAGTAATGACCACGGCTTCGCCCGGCGCAACGTCGCGCAGGCGCGCGAAGCCGAGGATATCCAGCGCAACCGATTCGGAGGCAACCGCGTATTCGACGCCGGCGGCGGTTTCGCGCTTGCCCAGGACCAGCGGCCGGATGCCGTGCGGATCGCGGAAGGCGACCAGCCCAAGCCCGAGCACCACACCGACGATGGCGTAACCGCCCTTGCAACGGCGATGCACGCCAGCGACCGCGGCGATCGCGGCCTTGGGCGACAGCGTGCCCTGCTCGCGCAACTCATGGGCGAATACATTCAGCAGCACTTCGGAATCGGATTCGGTATTGATGTGCCGCCGGTCCTGCTGGAACACTTCGCGGCGCAGCACATCCATGTTGATCAGGTTGCCGTTGTGCGCCAGCGCGATGCCGTAGGGCGAGTTCACGTAGAACGGCTGCGCCTCGTCGGAGCCCGCCGAGCCCGCGGTCGGATAACGGCAGTGGCCGATGCCGACGTGGCCGGTGAGCATCTGCATCTGCGCCACTTCGAACACGTCGCTGACCAGGCCGTTGCCCTTGTGCAGGCGGACTCGGCTGCCGTCGACGGTGGCGATGCCGGCGGCGTCCTGGCCGCGATGCTGAAGGACGGTCAGTCCGTCGTACAGCGCCGAGGCGACGTCACTGTGGCCGACGATTCCGATGATGCCGCACATTGCGATTCTCCGATGAAACTGGTGGTTCGTGAAAAAGGCGCCGCGCTCACGGGTGGGCGACGACGATGCCCTTGGTGCCGAGTTTGCTGTTGACGGCATCGCGCATGGTTTCGGCGGCGGCGCGGTCGGCAACCGGACCGACCCGCACGCGATAGCGCACGCCGGCGTCGGTTTCGATGCGCTGCACGAATGAACTGAAGCCGAGGGCACGCGCGCGGTCGCGCAAGGCCAGCGCGTCGGCCTCCACGCTCGGCGCCGAAAGCTGAACGGCGAAACCAGTGGCGAGCGTCGCCGGCTTTGCCGTCCTGTCGACCGCGGGCGCCGCCGGACTGGCGGCGGACTGGGCAGCCGTGGCAGGCGCAGTGGCAGCGGGCTTGGCGGCTGGCGCGGCGGCGGGAACAACGGGCGAAGTCGTGGTTTTCGGCGCCATCGTCGTGCCGGCTTTCGGCGCGCTGGGCGCGGCGTCAAGAACGACTACCTTGCTGGCCGCTCCGGTCACGCCGTCGGCACGCAAGCGTGCGGCTTCGGCCGCCGTGCGATCTGCGTAGGGCCCGACGCGCAGGCGCATCGCCGTGCCGGTGGCCAGGGAAACGCGATCGGCGGTGACCGGCAGGCTGGCGGCGCGCAGCTTCGCGGCAAGCGTGTTGGCGTTGGCCAGGTTGCTGAAGCTGCCGATGTTCACCATGTAGCTGCCGGCCCCGGTGGCCGCCGACGAAGTGGCCGTGGCGGTGGCTGGCTTTTCCGCAGGCGTCGCGGCGGGTGCCGCAGGCGCGGCTGTCACTGCCGGCGCGCTGGAGTCGGCAGGCGGCGTAGCCTCGGGAGCGATGGCATTTTCATCCGGCACCGGCATCAACGCCGTCTCGCCTGAACCTGCGGGCGCCATGCCGAGCACGCCGCCTGGCGGGACATCGCGTTCCGGTTCGGTCAGGGGCAGCTCTCTGGTTTCGTATTCGTCGCCGGGAGTCGCCGGCATGCTCAGGGGCACTTCCGTCGCATCCGGCGCTTTAACATCCGGGCCCTTGAGCAGCATCGGCAGAAAGATGATGGCCAGGGCGGCCAGGACAGCGGCGCCGATCAGGCGCTGTTTGAGCGTGGAATCCATGCGACCTACCCGAGCGCGGAGGAGGTGCGAATTATAACCGGTCGTGCTCCGACCCAGCGGCTTTCAGCGCGTCGGCCACGGTATGGAATGAACCAAATACGAGCACGCGTTCATCTGCCGCGCTGTCCGCCCGGGCCGCCATGAGCGCCTCGGCGACGGTGGCGTGGACCGACCTGCGCTCGGGCGCCAGCACCGGCGCCAGCCGTTCGGACAGCGCGACGGCCGTCATGCCGCGAGGGCCGGCATCGCTTATCCCGGCCAGGTACCAGTCGCCGACGAACGGAAGCAGCGGGTCGACGATTCCTTCGATGTCCTTGTCCTTGAGCGCGCTGAAAACCGCCCGGGTCGGCTTCGGCTGCCCCCGCAGCCATTCCGCCAGCAGCGCCGCGGCCTGCGGGTTGTGCGCCACGTCGACCACGATCTCCGGAGCCTGGCCGATGACTTGCAGACGTCCGGCCAGCCGCGCTTCGCGCACACCGGCGATCAGGGCCCGCTTCGGCAGCTCCAACGGCAGCGCGCGCAAGGCGGCGATGGCCGCCGCGGCATTGCTGATCTGCGCGGGCGCAGGCAGGCAGGGCATCGGCAACTCGACTTCGAAGCCAGGTTCGCGCCAGGTCCAACCGTGCTCATGCACGTCGATCAGGTAGTCGGAATGCGCGCGTATGGCGAATGCGCCGATCGCGTAGGCATGGCGCAGCACCGAGGATGGCGGGTCTTTTTCCGCGAGCACGCAAGGCCTGCCGGCGCGGAAGATGCCGGCCTTGTCGGCGCCAATCGCTTCACGGTCGCCGCCCAGGTATTCCTGGTGGTCGAGATCGACCGTGGTAATCACGGCAACGTCGGCATCGATGATATTGACGGCGTCGAGCTTGCCGCCCAAGCCGACCTCGAGCAACGCGAGGTCGAGTCTGGATTGCTCGCAAATCAGCAAGGCTGCCAGTGTGCCGAACTCGAAGTAGGTCAAGGGAATGTCGCGGCGCGCGCTCTCGATGCGCTCGAATGCAGCGACCAGCGAAGCGTCGTCGATTTGTTCGCCATCGATCCGCACCCGCTCGTTGTAGCGCAGCAGATGCGGCGAGGTGAATGCGCCGACGCGCAGCCCGCCGGCGCGAGCCATCGCCTCGATGAAGGCGACCGTGGAACCCTTGCCGTTGGTGCCCCCAATGGTAATGACATGGCGACCTGGCCGCCCCAATCGCAGGCGTTGCGCTACTTCGCCCACCCGCTCCAGGCCCATCGCGATGGCCTGCGGATGGGTCTGGAGCTGGTAGTGGAGCCACTGTTCGAGCGTTCTTTTCATGGCGTCATTATGACTGCCGTCAAAGCGCCCGATGCACCGCCTCGCCGAACAACGCAGTGTGATGATGGCAGTCGTTCAGACGCACGACTTCAAGATGCTCGACGTCGGGTCCCTCGAGCAGGTTGACCGTGGTCGGCGCCTGTCGGAACGACCACAGGCGTGACAACGGCAAACCGAGGATCTTGCAGATCAGGACGCGGTTCACGGCATCGTGAGCCACCACCAGCAGCGTGTCGTCGGCGTGCAGGCCCTGGCAGGCGCGAACCAGCGCCGGCCAGGCGCGATCCAGCACCTGTTGCAGCGATTCGCCGCCAGGCATCTGCACGGCATCCGGCGCTTCCCGCCAAGCAGCCAGCCGCTCCGGATCGCGTTCGCGGATTTCGCTGGCAAGCAGCCCTTCCCATTCGCCATGGGCAATTTCCTGCATGTCCGGATCGAGGATCAATTGCGCCGCCCGGTGTTCTTCCAGGGCCAGTTGCGCGGTCCTGGCGGCGCGCGCCAACGGCGAGGCGATGGCGCGCGTGATCGGCACGTCGCGCAAGCGCTCGCCAAGTTGACGCGCCTGTGCTTCGCCAACCTCGGACAAGGGAATATCCATCTGTCCCTGGTAGCGCCCTTCCGCATTCCAACGGGTCTCGCCATGTCGTGCCAATAGAATTTTCATGGCTGCCTCACATCATCTCGAGCGAAACGATGCCCGGAATGGTGCGCAACTCGTGCAGCTGTTGCGGCGAAACCTCCACGTCGACGGTGATCGCGGCAACGGCCTGGCCGTTGCCCTTGGCGCCGAGCGAAAAGTTGATGATGTTGATGCCCGCGGCGCCCAACTGCGAACCGATCTGGCCAATGACGCCGGGCTTGTCCTCGTTGTGCATCAACAGGATATGCGCGCCGGGATCGAAATCGAGCTCGACGCCGTCCAGGCGCACCACGCGTGGCCCGCGATGCAGGGTCGCCTCGATTTCGCGGACACCGCCGACGCCCTCGATGCAAATGCGCAGCAGGCGATCGAAACCATCGCCGTCGCCACCCAGCGTTTCCGAGACCTCAAGGCCGCGCGCCGCTGCCTCATGCAAGGCGTTGACCGGCGTGACCCGGCCCGAGGCCGAGCCCAGCAACGCCGCGACCAGCAGGCGCGACAAGGGGCGCGTGTCCAGGGCTTCGGTGCGACCGGCGTAGGTGATCTGCAGCTTGCTTGGCGCGGGCACCAGCCGCGCAGCGAGTTTGCCCAACGCGGTCATCAGCGGCATCCACGGACCGACTTCGCGCGCCGCTTCGGCCGACAGCGGCGGCAAGTTGACGCAGCCGGCGACCGCCCCGGTCTTCAGGAAGTCGATGATCTGCCGGGCCAGGATCGTGCTCACGGCCTGCTGCGCTTCGCTGGTCGAGGCGCCGAGGTGCGGGGTCAGGATCAGCTTTGGATTGTTGCGCAGCGGCGAGTCCTTCTGCAGCGGCTCGGTGACGAAGGTGTCGAGCGCGGCGCCAGCCAGGTGGCCTTCGTCGAGCAGGCGCAGCAGCGCTTCTTCGTCGACCAGGCCGCCACGCGCGGCATTGATCAGGTAGGCGCCCTTCTTCATCAGGCGCATCTGCGCTTCGCCGATGATGTTGGTGGTTTCCTTGGTGCGCGGAATGTGCAGGGTGATGATGTCGGCCCAGGCGAGCAATTCGTCCAGGGATTTCATCGGCAGGCTCATGCGGCTCGCCGCGGCGGCGGGCAGGAACGGGTCGTAGGCCGCCACTTCCATGCCGATGCCCACGGCCTTGCGCGCCACCGTCGAGCCGATCCGGCCCAGCCCGATCACGCCCAGCCGTTTGCCTTCCAGCTCGAAACCGGTCAGCCCGGCTTTCGGCCATTCGCCGGCTTTCATGCCGGCATCGGCCTTGGGAATGTGCCGGGCCAGCGCGAACAACAGGGAAATCGCGTGCTCGGCCGCAGCCAGCGTGTTGCCGTCCGGCGCGTTCATCACCGCGATGCCGCGCGCGGTGGCCGCGTCCACGTCGATGGTGTCGACGCCGGCGCCGGCGCGGCCGATCACCTTAAGGTTGCCGGCCTTGGCCAGCGAGTCGGCGGTCACGTTGGTCGCCGACCGGACCAGCACGGCGTCGAAGCTCTCCAGCTTGTCGGCCAGCAGCTTCGTGTCCTTGATCGGTTCGCCGGTTTCGACGTACCAGCCGGCATCTTGGAACAGGGTCAAACCGTCGGGATGGATACCGTCGAGGGCAAGGATTCGCATGGGGAGCTCCAGGTGGTTGAAGGGAAGTGGCGCGCCGGTGAAAACACGGACGCGGGAACCCCATGCACGAGGAGAGCAGCCTGTGAAAGGCCTATGAATTGGGCAACCGAAACGAATACCGCTGTTGCGGTGGCCAGGAGACGGGGCGTCATGCGCATGGGAGTCCTGTTGCCAGCAAGACAAAGATACCAGACCGTCCGCGGATTTGTAAAAAAAGCGCACCGACTGGTCCGGCCCATGACCATCGGCCCATCCGCCCACCCCGCCCGATCGCTTACGCTCGCGGGCCTGCCCGCACTTTCGCCGCGGCAGTCCCTGTGACTAACGCCCTGCGGGGCCTGGAGCCCGATGTGATCCTGAACAACCTCAAATACCTGACGCTGGCGCTGGCCGTAACCGCCGCGCTGAGCGCCACCGCCGCCGCCAGCGGCAATGCTCCCTCGCGCCTGAGCATCGATGAATCCAAGCTGCCCGCCCTGCCGCGCTTCAATGCCGCCGACCTCGACGCGGGCGCGCCGATTTGCAAGGACCTCAATGGTCACGTCAATGGCAAGTGGCTGGCCGCCAACCCGGTGCCCTCCGACAAGACCAGCTGGGGCAACTTCAACATCCTGCGCGACCGCTCGCTGGCCGTTCAGCAGCAGATCGTCGAAGCCGCCGCCGCGGCCAAGAACGCCCCGGGCAGCAACGAGCAGAAGCTCGGCGATTTCTATCGCCTGGGCCTGGACGAGGCCCGGCTCAACGCCGACGGCATCGCCCCGCTGAAGCCCACGCTGGCCAAGATCGACGGCATCGGCAACGGTGCCGACGTCGCATCGTACCTGGTTGAATCCTTCGCCCGCGGCGACCAGTACGTATTCGGATTCTTCCCGGGCGAGGACTTCAAGGACGCCAAGAACGTCATCGCGTACGCCTTTGAAGGCGGACTGTCCCTGCCCGAGCGTGCGTACTACCTCGAGGATGCGCACAAGGGCATCCGCGATGCCTTCGTCGCCCACGTGGAGAAAATGCTCGTGCTCGGCGGCGTCGACGCCGCAGCGGCGAAGAAGCAGGCACAGACCGTGCTCGCATTCGAAACCCGCCTGGCCAAGGCCTCGCTGACGCCGACCGACAGTCGCCTGCCCGAAAACCAGTACCACTATGTTTCCGTGGCTGACGCCGACAAAGCGTCGCCAAATTTCTCCTGGTCGAGATTGATGAAAGCCGAGGGACTCTCGGGGGTCACCGGCTTCTCCCTGAGCCAGCCGAAGTTCTTCGCCGAATTCGACAAGATGCTGGCCGACGTGCCGGCCGCGGATTGGCAGGCCTATCTGCGTTACCACGCGCTCAATGACGCTGCTCCCTACCTCTCGGATGCGATGAGCAACGAAAGCTTCGCCTTCTACGGCACCACGCTCAGCGGCCAGCCGGAACAGCAGCCACGCTGGAAGCGCGTGCTCGGCACCATCAACGGCACCATGGGCGAGGCCCTGGGCCAGCTGTATGTCCAGCAGGTATTCCCGGAAGAATCGAAGGTCGCCATGCAGGAATTGGTCGGCAATCTGCGCTTCGCGCTCAAGGCGCGCCTGGAGAAGCTGGAGTGGATGAGCGCCGACACCAAGGCCAAGGCCCTGGAGAAGCTGGGCACGTTCGACCCGAAGATCGGTTATCCGGACAAGTGGCGCGATTATTCCGGCCTGAGCATCAACGGCAGCAACAGCTACCACGCCAACGTCACCGCCGCATCGGCATTTGAAAATGCCTACCGCATGAGCAAGATCGGCAAGCCCGCCGACCGCCAGGAATGGGGCATGAGCCCGCAGACGGTCAACGCCTACTACAATCCGTTGAAGAACGAGATCGTGTTCCCCGCGGCCATCCTGCAGCCGCCGTTCTTCGACGTCGATGCCGACCCGGCCCTGAACTACGGCGGCATCGGCGCGGTTATCGGCCACGAAATCATGCACGGCTTCGACGACCAGGGCAGCAAGTTCGACGCCCAGGGCAACAACGCCAACTGGTGGACCGAGCAGGACATGAAGTCCTTCAATGCGCGCACCAGCAAGCTGGTCAAGCAGTTCGACGACTATGTCGCGATCGACGACCTGCATGTGAAGGGCGAGCTGACGCTGGGTGAAAACATCGGCGACCTCGGCGGCGTGACCATCGCCTACGATGCCCTGCAGCACGATCTGATGAACAAGAGAATGACCCTGATCGACGGATTTACCCAGGATCAGCGTTTCTTCCTGAACTTCGCCACCATCTGGCGCAACAACATGCGTCCCGAAGCGCTCAAGGTGATGCTCAATACCAATCCGCATTCGCCGGCAAAGTTCCGCGCCAACGGCGCGCCTTCGAACCTGGACGCGTTTGCCCAGGCGTTCCAGTGCAAGAACGGCGACGAGATGGTTCGTAGCGGCGACAACAAAGTTACGATCTGGTAATCGTTCACGGACCTGCGCCATGAAGACGGCCCGGGAAACCGGGCCGTTTTTTTTGCTTCTGCCCCGGTAGAATCACTCGCCAGACCAACGAGGATTTGTTGATGACATTGGCTATTCGCCCCCTGATTGCCGTCCTGTTGATCAGCTTTGCCTCCGGGAGCGTTGCCGCGCCGAAGAAACCGGCCGTGTTGCCGCCGCCGGCGGCGCCCGCCGCGTGCGCCGATTTCTACAACCACGTCAATCACCCCTGGCTGCTC
>JBAZBG010000041.1:0-10286 GCA_041671585.1 Arenimonas sp.
GGCGCCGTTGACTTGCACATCCACCGTCTTGCTCAGCAAGGCAAGAGCCTGCGCCGAGGAGTTCATTACCAGCAGGCCTTCGGTGTTCTGGCTGGTTTGCCGGGTCTGTTCCAGGTTCGAGAACTGCGCGAGCTGCGCCAGGAACTCGCGGTTGTCCACCGGCTCCAGGGGATCCTGGAACTGCAACTGGGACAGGAAGAGCTTGATGAAGTCTTCCTGGTTGATGGTGTTCTGGCGGGTGGCGCTGGCGTCGGACTGGTTCAGGACGCTGCCGATGGCATCTACGGGCATGATGGAGATCTCTCGCTGTGGGTCACGGTGTTGACGGGGAGCGCCACAATTCATGCCCGTTGAGCATGACGCGACGAAGGGGAAGTCCTTGCTGTTCGGCAAGGCAGCGTAGTGAATCGAGCAATGTCTGGACCTTCGACAAGTCCATCTGATAATCGCGAACCCAGGCGGTGGTTCCCTCGCCGTCACCGAGCCAGCGCAGCACGCGCTGCGGCCAGGTCAGCAGTGGCGCCCAGCCCGCGCGTTGCGCGGCGGCGTCCAGACCACCGGCGGAAGCTTCTTCCCGCCGCGCATCGCGCAATTGCGCCAACACTGCCAGACGCTGCAAGGCCAGCGGCTGCCGATCCTCGATCGCGAGCGGCGGCGTGGACATCCGGCCTTGGCCCACGCCAGGTCCAGAAGCATTCATTGGCATCACCGGCAAGTGTGCGAAACGATCGCCGATGAACTGCAGCGCATCGCCATCCGCGGACCGATAGGACAAGCCGGCATTGGCCTGCAAATGCCAGAGCACAGTGACGAAATCCACGCGCTCGCCACCGGCGTTGACGCTGGCACGGTCCAGCGTGGTGGCGGCGAGCGCCTGAGTCGTGGCGGCTGGGGCAGCGGACGGATCGGCGCGCATCGACGCAAGGTCCGGCGCAGGCGCGGGTGCCGGCACGGGTGCAGCGGCGACAGCGGATGCAGCTGCGGGAGCTACAGGCAGCTCGCTATTCGGCTCGAGAAGTTCAGCCGCGGCAAGGGCGCCGAGGTTTGCTTCGGTTCCCGATGCAAGTGCCAGCTCCACCGTCGAAGCCGACAGCGGCTGCAAGACAAGCATCGGATGAGGCGCTTCCTGTGTCTGCAACGCCAGCAAGAAATTCCGCCCCGACTGATCGTCCGGGCGAACCTCGATTGGCGCAACAGGCGTCAACGCAAGATCGAGCCAGGCGCTGAAATCTTCGGCGCCCGCCTGGTCCTTGCCGCGCTGTGGCGTCGCGCCCGACGCGATCGGCAGGATCGCTGCCGAGGATGGGTTAATCATGGGATTCCTCGCGATTGTTCAGCCATACGTCGCTGATCTGGTCGAAGCTGCGCTTCTCCCGCGCCAGTTCGGCGAGCGCGTGTTCACGCTTGCCGCGGTTCTCGGACACGCGCATGGCGCAGGCCGCATCGATCAACGCTTCCTGGGCGCGCGCGCTTTGTTGCTTGGAAACGACGTGCGCCTGTTTCATTTCCTCGGCGCGAACCATCGCCGATGACTCCAGGTCCAGCGCCGCGCTGTAAAAAGCCAGGTCCAGGCCGGCCGCACCCTGTCCACGCAGCTTCCACTCGCCGAGGACGTCCACGGCAGCGGTCGCTGAATCGTGCGCTTCGAGTGCGCGCAGCTGATGCGCTATCGCCTCTCGCAAGGCGCCACTGGCCTGCTCTTCGCGAAACTGGTTCAGCCGCACCAGACGCTGCACTCTTGTCGGGGACTTGCTCATGCACTTGCTCCATTACCGGCCAGGGCTTGCTGCAGCTGCTTGAAGGCATCGGACCGGCGCACGGACCGGTCCGGGGTCTGCGTGAACACGGCGTCCAGGGCCGGCTTGAGCTCGATCGCCTGGTCGAGCGCGGGATTGGCGCCAGGCTGGTGGGCGCCCAGCTCGATCAGATCGCGCGAGCTTTCGTACATGGCCAGCAGGCGCTTCGCTTCGCGGGCAACTGCCTGTTCGTCGTCTTTCGCCAGGTGGCTCATCAGGCGGCTGGTGCTATGCAGCAGGTCGATCGACGGATGATGCCCGCGCGCCGCCAGCTCGCGAGTCAACACGATGTGTCCGTCGAGAATCGCGCGCATGTGGTCGGTAATCGGTTCATTCATATCGTCGCCCTCGACCAGCACGCTGTAGACGGCGGAAATCGCGCCGCTGCCGGTCAGGCGCCCGCAACGTTCCAGCACGCGCGGCATCAACGCGAACACCGACGGCGTGTAGCCGCGGAATGTCGGCGGCTCGCCGATGGCCAGGCCGATCTCACGCTGCGCCATGGCGAAGCGGGTCATCGAATCGACGATCAGCAACACCGATTTGCCCTGGTCGCGGAAGAACTCGGCAATGGCATGGGCGGCATGCACCGCATGCGTACGCACCAGCGCCGGCTGGTCGGCAGTGGCGGCTATGACTACGGCGCGCTTCAGGCCTGCTTCGCCCAACGAATGGCGGACAAAATCGCCGACTTCGCGCCCGCGCTCGCCAATCAGCGCCAGCACGGTCACATCGACCGACATGTGCCGCGCCATCATGCCCAGCAGCGTGCTCTTGCCGACGCCGCTGCCGGCAAAAACACCGATGCGTTGGCCGACACCCAGGGTGAGCAAGGTGTCGATGGCGCGAATGCCGGTTTCCAGGACTTCGCTGATCTCTTCCCGATCCAGAGGGTTGATCGGCTCGCGGTACAGCGGGTATTCCTGGGTGTTGGCGATCGGTCCCTTGTCGTCGAGAGGACGGCTGAAGGCATCGACGACCCGGCCCAGCAAACCCCAGCCAACGGGAATGGAAAGGCTTCGACCCGTGGCGCGGACCAGACTGTCCGCCGAGATGCCATGCACGTTGCCGTACGGCATCAGCAGGATGCGGTCCTGGCGGAATCCGACGACCTCGGCCTGCACCGGCTCGCGGCCGTCATCGGTGATCAACTCGCACAATTCGCCGAGGTGCGCGTTGGGACCAATCGACTCGATGACCAGGCCATTGAACGCGACCAAGCGGCCATGGCGGCGCGCAAGCTCGGCCTTCTGAACCGAGGCGACCAGCTTGTGCGCCAATGAACTCATGCCAGGCCCCGATGTTCGGCTACGGCGCTGAGCAGTGCCTGCGTCAAGGCGGCGAGACGGACATCCAGGCCGCTCTCGAACTGACCGCGCGCGGTGTCGATGACGCACTGGCCGGACGACAAGCGGCGATCGACTTCCAGCGGAATGTCGAATTCGGTAGCTTCGAACAAGGAATAGTCGACGTCGCTGACCCGCAGCGTCGCCGGAGGGTGTCCGTATTCCTTGACGATGCTGCGGCAAAGCTCCGGCAACAGCGTGCCATCCGCGGATTTTTCCCCGAGCACGCGCACCAGGGCGGCATAAGCCACTTCCACCGCAAGGGTTTCCGAATCCGCGGAGAAGGTATCCAGCGCGCCGGCCAACGAAGCAATGTACTGGCGCAGGCGCGTCTGTTCCGCCTCCAGTTTGGCCACCGCCGCGTCATGCACCGCGCTTAAACGGCGCTCGATCTTTTCCACTTGCTGGGCAATCTCGCGTTCGACATCCTTGGCCGCTTCAGCCAGTCCTTGCGCACGCGCAGCGTCGAATGCCTGCTGGTGCTGGGCGCGCAGAGCTTCCGCAGCCTCTGCCGCGGACGGCCCAGCCGAGGGAAGCGGCCGGACTTCGCCGATCAGCTTCGGCCGTTGCATGGTTTCGAGACGATCCGGAGTCAGTCGGCGCATGGGTTGTTCACTCCGCCTCACGCACGGAAGCCTGGGCTTCGGCGAGCAAGGCATCCTTGAGGCGCTCGGGCAGGCGCTGCACTCGCGACATGTGCTCCTGCACGCGCTTGGCGAGCGGCGCATCCAGCAATGCCAACATGAATCGGGAGTCGAGCGCGGCATTGGCGGCGAACAAGCGCGCCGTCCAATCCGGCGGCAACACCTTGGCCAGCGCCAGCAAGGCATCGACCGACAGCGATGTCTGCGCGGTGAGTCCGCGGATCTCTTCGGCAAGCGCGCGGCCAACCAGCTCGGCGTCGTGCCAGCCATTGGCGATGACCTGGGCGACCAACGGCTTGATTGTGCGCGCGGTCGCTGCCGGCAACGCGGCGATCAGCGCCCGTTGTTCGTCGGGCGCCAATGACGCCAGGTAAAGTGCAGCCTTGCGCTGTCCGATGGCGGTCATTACACGGTCTCGCCTTCAGCCAGCCAGCTGCGCAGACGCAGCAACACTTGTTCGCGCTCCTCGAAGCGCAGCTTCGGCGGCGCCGGGCGGCGAATGGCCGCGAACATCCAGCCGATGGCCAGGCCGACGACGCCGGCCAGGGCCAACCACAAGCCCAGGGTCAGCATGCCGGTGTCGGGCGCTACGCGTTCGCGCTGCGCGACCGCAGGAGCCACCGGCTCGGGCTGCAGCAACGGGCTCAAGGTCGGCGTAGTCACCTTGCTATCGCCATCGCTGATGGCGCCGATTTCGAGGCGATCGCCGCGTTCGCTATCCAGGCCGGCAGCAGCGGTCACCAACTTGCGCAGGCGATCGAGCTCGGTTGACGACAGCGTCGGCGGCACCAGGACGGCGATCGACAAGCGCTCAACCTTGCCTGGAGCGGTCGAGATTTCTTCGCGCTCGGAACCGTGTGCATAGTCCAACTCGTCCTGGGTTTGCATTGGCGCCGCCGCCCCACCCGCGGGCGCGGCCGCTCCGCTATGGCTGGTGCGCTTGCGCACCACCAGTCCATTGCCGTCGGCGCCCTGCGCAATCAGCCGCTCGCTGACTCTCTTGACCTGGTCGAAGTTCAGACGCGCATCGACGGAGACGCGGAACGACTGCAGGTGAAACGCCTGGCTGAGCAGATCGCTGATGCGGTCGCGCACATGCGTTTCGTAATTGGATTGTTCCTCGTTCTGGCCCATCAAGGCGTTCTGGCCGCCGGCGCCAGCGGCGCTGCCCGCCATCACGCCGGTCGGCCCCAGCACCACGACCGCGCTTGGATCCAGTCCTTCGACGGCCGAAGCGACCAGATTACGCACGCCGCCCACCTGCTGCGGCGTCAGCAATTCACCGGGAGTCATCGTCACCGCGACCGACGCCTTGGACGAGTCGCTCTGGCCGACGAACAAACCGGGACGACGAATGGTCAGGTGCACGCGCACCGATTCCACACCTGGCAACGCCGAGATGCTGCGCTCCAACTCACCCTGCAACGCGCGCTGGTAATTGACGCGCTGGGCGAATTCGGTGACGCCGAAGTCCGAGTCGTTGAACAGCTCGAAGCCGACATGGCCGCCGCTGGGAACGCCCGCCGACACCAGCTTCATGCGGGTGTCGTAAACCTGGTCCTTCGGAACTTCGATGCCGGCGCCGCCATCGGTGAACCGATACGGGATCTTCCACTCGGCAAGCGACTTGCTCACCTCGGCCGCATCGGCTTCCTGCAAGTTGCCGAACAGCAGCTGGTAGCTGGGGGAAAACAGCCACCACATCGCCGCGACCATGCCCAACAGCACCAACGTGGCGCCGACCAGGAGACCGGTACGCGCGGATCGGCTGTAATTGTTCAAGAAATCAAAAGCTGTCATTTCATCGCTGCCTTAGAGCTGCATCCGCATTAATTCCTGATACGCCTCGACGGCGCGATTGCGCACCTCGACCATGAACATCAACTTCATGCGCGCCTCTTCCATCGAGATCATCACGTCGTGCACGGCGACATCCTTGCCTGCGGCCATGGCGCGCAATTGCGTGTCCGCGGCCTGCAAGCCGGTGTCGATCTTGGCAATGCCGTCGCCGAGCATCTGCCCGAAGTCGATCGTCGCGGTTTCCTGCGGCTTGCCCACGCTTTGTGGCGTCGCTGAAACAGCCGCACCGATTGCATCGATCATCATCACTTGGCTCCAATTTCCATGGCTTTCATCATCATTCCGCGCAGCAGGTTGAATGCGCGCACGTTTGCTTCGTAACCGCGGCTGGCGGTAACCAGCGTGGTCATTTCCTGCACCAGGTCGGTCGCCGGGTAATGCACCATGCCTTTGGCGTCGGCCATCGGATGGCCGGGGTCATGCACCGCCCGCGTGGCGACCGGCTGCTCGCTGACCGAAAAATCACCGCTGGCACCCACCTGCGAACCGAAGCTGGGCGCCGCGCCGTCGACCTGCGCACGCGTTGCCGTAGTGGTGGCGGCGATCGGCATATTGGCCGACGCGATATTTCGGCTGGCGACATCCAGCCGCATGCGCTCATAGGCCAGGCCCGCGCGCGTTGCTTCCATGATCGATTCGATGGACATGATCAGTTCCTTCCAGAAATTGCCAGGCGCATCAGCCCGAAATGGCGGTTGAGGGATTCGGTGAGCGCGCTGTACTTCAGGTTCGCGGACGCCATGTCGGCGACTTCCTCATCCAGATTGATCGGCGTGCCCGGCGCCTCGCGATGCTCGCTGGACGCCGGCCGCAGCGCGGCCTGGGACAGAGCCAGCGGCAACTCGGCCGCGCCACGCCCGTGCGCATCGATGGCCTGCTCCAGCAGGCCCTGGCTGCTCGCGAAATCCACGCGTGCGGCCTGCGCGCCGGGCGTGCTGGCCTGCGCAATGTTCTGGCTTGCGAAATCGGCGCGCAGCTGGCTCATGCTCATGGCCAGGCGCACTGCTTGTAGGGTGAGATCGTTTCCAGCGCTCATTGCTGTGTCCTTATTGGATAACCAGTTCGCCATCGAGGGCGCCCGCGGCCTTGATGGATTGAAGTACGGCGATCACGTCCCGCGTCGGCAGGCGGATACTGCGCAGGGCCGCCAGCAGGTCGGCCACGGTGGCGCCTTCGGGCACGCTGACCAACGGCGCCGGCCCTTCGCGGGTGCGAATCTCGCTATGCGGCACAACGGCGGTCTGGATGTTCGACGACGGACGGATCAGGACGCCGCCCGGCTGGCTGACGCTGTACTCGGTCGAGATTTCCACGCGCAGGTCGCCCTGGGAAATGCTGACGCGGCCCAGGCGCACGTCGCCACCGGCGACGATGGTGCCGGTGCGCTCGTTGACCACCACGCGCGATTTGCGCTCGGGGCGGACCTGCACGTTTTCCAGCCGCGCTATCTCGGCCACCATGTTGCTTGGTGCGCTCAGATAGGTGACCGTGATTTTTCCCGCGTGCTCGGCGCGCGCGTCGATGCCCGGCAGCGAGGACTGCAGTGCCTGCACGATGCGATTGGCCAGAGTGAAGTCGGGCTCGTTGAGCAGGATGCTCAGATGCCTGCCGTCGCCGGTGACCTGCAGCGGCGGCGCTTGTTCCACGGTGGCGCCGGACGGAATGACGCCGACCGTCGGATGATTCTTCTGCACTGACGCGGTCAGCGCTTCGAATTGATAGCCGCCCACCGAGATCGCGCCCTGGGCGATCGCGTAGACGCGGCCGTCGGGCCCGGTCAGCGGCGCCAGCATCAGCGTGCCGCCACTGAGGCTTCGCGCATCGCCCGAGGACGAAACGAGGACATCCAGCGGTTGCCCCGGCTCGGCGAACGCCGGCAGTTTCGCGGTGACGATCACGGCCGCCACGTTGCGGCTGGCCAAATCGTCCAGCGCGACGTTGACGCCGAAGGTGCGCAAAGTATTGGCGACCGACTGCAGCGTGGCGCGATTGCGCGCCGAATCGCCCGAGCCGGACAGGCCGAAGACCAAGCCGTAGCCGGTCAGGGGATTTTCGCGCACGCCGGCGACGCGGGCGATTTCCTTCAGCCGCACGTCGCCCACCGGTTGCGCCAGGGCATGGCCGGTCAACAGCGCGCAGAGCAACAGGATCAAAGTCCTCATAGCAGGCCCAACCATTGGAAGACCCGCGAAACAAGATTGCGCCGTTGCGCCGCACTGACCGAGCCCTTGCCCGCCAGCGAGACATCGGCCTCGGCGATGCGGCTCGACCACACCGTGTTGGCCGCGGAAATATCTTCCGGCCGCACCAAACCGCTGAGCACGATCCGCTGCTCTTCCTTGTTGACGGTCAGCACCTGCATGCCGCTGACGCGCATCACGCCATTGGGCTCGACCGCCACCACGCGCACGGTGATCTGCGCACGCAACTCGCCGATCCGCGTGGTCTCACCCTCGCCTCGGGACTTGTTGCGGGTGCCCAGGTCCATGTTGTATTGCGCCGATGGCGAACTGAAATCGATGCCGATTTCCATGCCACGGTCCGACCCCGTCGCCGCCTGCGAACGGGCGCGGGTGGTTTCCAGCACCAGCACGGTCAGCAGGTCGCCGACACGGTGGGCGCGCTGGTCGGCCGCCGGGCCGCGGAACGTGGCCGGGTCGATCAAGCTTTGCCGCGCTTCGGCGCCGTTGCCTGCCACCGGGAATAGTGCGGCTGCCAACAGCAGCGCGCAGGAGAGCAAGTCAGTTTTCAATGGTCACCACCTGATCGGAAACGACGCGGGCGCGCACGGGCTGCGACGCGTTCGCGGGAAGTACGGAGATTGTCTGGCCGATGTCGCCGTCGCTCAGCGCGCGGCCCTTGGTCGACAGCTTCACGACGCCGGAAGCGACGTCGATGCGCACGGATTGTTGAACCTGGACCACCGGCATCGGCTCGAAATCGTCTGCCGCCACGGCCGCACCGGCCTTCACGGCACGACGCAGGCGCTGCGCCTTGGGCTCGCCACTGGCAGCGCCTTCAACCACGTCAGACAACTGCGCAGCCGGCTTGCCGCGCATGCGGGCCAGGTCCACCGGGCCAAGCTGCCGCTGGATCGCGGCCGCCGCCGTGCCGCGCGCGTAGTCCGCGGCATACACTTCGCCTTGCGCCGGCGCCGTCACCGAGAACCAGACGGTGACCGGCGTGGACCGGCCATCGGCGAAGCTCACCCGCACCGGCACGCCGACGCGCGGCCGCAGCCAGGGGCCCTTCATTTCGCCAGCCTGGATGTCGACGGCGCCAGCGGCGGGCACGGTCAAGTCGCCGACATGCCCCACCAACGCAAACGTGGCCGCGATCTTGTCGCCGCTCGCCTTGGCTTCCAGCATGGCTTGCGCAGCCGCGACGATCTCGCTCGCGGGCACGATCTGGCGCTCGGCCGCCCGTACGGGCAGGCCAAGCGCGATCAGCAGGACGATGGCGAGGAAGCGGAGCATCACTCAGCGGCGCAGGTTGTTGATCGTTTCGAGAATCTGATCGGCCGCCTGCAACACGCGCGCGTTCAGCTGATAGGCGCGCTGCGCCATCACCAGGTTGGTCATCTCATCGACCAGGTCGACGTTGGCCATTTCCAGGAAACCCTGGCGCAGCTTGCCGAAGCCGGTATCGCCAGGCTTGCCGAAGCTGGCCGCGCCCGACGCGTCGGTCGGGGCGAAGGTGTTCTGTCCGATCGCGGCGAGCGAATCCGAGGACGGGAACGAAGCCAGTTCCAGCGTGCCGATCTCGGAGCGCTCGGTGTCGGCGCCCAGCCGCGCGGTGATTTCACCGGTCGCCGAGATACGCAGGTCCTGCGCGTCCGGCGGGATCTGCACGCCCTGGGCCAGGCGCATGCCGTTGACCGAAACCAGGTAGCCCTCGCCGTTGATGCGGAACTGGCCGGCGCGCGTGTACAGCTTCTCGCCGAGGTCATTCTCCAGCTCGAAGAATCCGGCGCCCTCGATGGCGATGTCGGTCGGATTCTGCGTCGTCTTCATCTCGCCTTCGCTGAAGATCGGCAGCGTCGACATGATCTGCGTGCCGCCGCCATTGAACTGCGGATTGCCCGCTGCCTGGGCTTCGCCCGGCACGCCGGTCATCTCGGCGAAATTCACCCGGCTCTTCTTGAAGCCCGGTGTCTGCATGTTGGCGACGTTATTGGAAATCACGTCGATCTGTTCCTGCTGGCTGCGCAGGCCGGTGGCGGAAATGTAAAGTGCGTCGATCATGTTCAGTGCTCCAATCAATTTTCGCCGAGGCGGTTGATGCCGGTGTCCATGGCTTTGTCGTAGATGGAAATGGCGCGTTGCACCGATTCCACGTGTCTGGTCAGTTCCATCAGGCGGATCGATTCGTCGGCGACATTGACGTTGGTGTGCTCGATCGCGCCCTGCTGCACCTTGCCTTTCCATTCGCCCAGTTCGCCGTCGTAGCGAAAGCCGCCATCGACCGGAACCAGGCGCGCCGGATCGGCGACCGTCACCAGCTTGAGTTGGCCCAGCGACTGCTCGCCGGCCCAGATCTGGCCCTTGTCGTCGATGCGCACGGCTTCTTTTTCCAGCGTCAGTTCGCCGGCCACGCCGAGCACGCGGTCGCCATTGGCGTTGACCACGCGGCCGTCGGTG
>JBAZBG010000042.1:0-10256 GCA_041671585.1 Arenimonas sp.
GCGGCGCACGCAGCGTTGCGGCAGCCGATAGCGCAGCCAGCCTGGCGTCGCCCCAAGCACTTCGACGTGCTCGGGATTCAGCCCGGTCTCTTCACGCAACTCCCGGTACATGGCCTCCAACGGTGTTTCATCGGTATTCATGCCGCCTTGCGGAAATTGCCAGCCGTCCCGGTTGACCCTGCGGGCCCAGAACAGCTGACCATCCGTGCGCATGAGCACGATGCCCACGTTGGGGCGATAACCGTCCGGATCGATCACGATCGGACTCCAAATTCATCACTGTCGAGAAGACTGCCACAGGCGAGACGAAATGAACAAGCGTCCTGTCGGTAGAATGAATGACGATGATCAGAGCGGGTCTGCTATTAACGGTGTTGGCGCTTGCGCTGGTCGCGTTGCTCGCGATCACCCGCCGCGCGCAACCGGCGGGCGCCGATTCCGTGGCCTCTGCCGACCCAGGCGCCGAGGCGCCCGGTTTGCAGCCGCAGCCGATCCATGAGCTTCGCAACCGCAACCTCGGCGGCGGCGACGAATACCTGGTCCGCAACCTGCTCGCCGGGCCGATCGAAGTTCGCTGCGCGCTTATCAAGGCGGAGAACGTAGCGAGCAATCCGCGCTTGCCGCGTCGGCTGGTCGTGCCTGCGCGGGCCGAATTCAAACTCACCGACTTGCGCAGCGTTGAACCGACCCTGCCCGCCATTGCGGAGATCGAATGCGGCGCCATGGTCGGCGATCCGAACGCGCCGGCGCCTGACGGCGTGTCCTACGCCATTCCTTTCTATCCGGGAACCAAGTTCACCGTGGACCAGGGCTTTGCTGGCGCGTACAGCCACCACGACCCGGAATCGCGCTACTCGCTTGACCTGGGCGTACCGGAAGGCACGCCGGTAATTGCGGCGCGCGGCGGCGTCGTCATGCAGGTGGAAGAGGACTTCCGCGCGAGCGGCAACGATGCCCGGCGCTTCGGCGACCGCTCCAACTACGTGCGCGTGCTGCACGACGACGGCAGTCTGGCCCTGTACGCGCACCTGGCCCCGCGCACTATCCTGTTCAGGCCGGGCGACCGCATCCGCACGGGAAACTTCCTCGCCAAGTCCGGCAACACCGGTTTCAGCACCGGGCCGCACCTGCACTTCTCTGTCCAGAAGAACGCCGGTTTCGCGCTGCGCTCGATTCCCTTCGCCATGCCCGGCGTGGACACGTCCAATTGAAAATCGGGCCCCGCCCGGGTAGAATTCGCGGCCCGGAGAGGTTTCACGGGCTCGTGTGGCTATGTAGCTCAGCCGGTTAGAGCGCGGCACTCATAATGCTGAGGTCGGTGGTTCGAGTCCACCTATAGCCACCATTACCTGACGTCGGCGTGTGTGCCGGACTTCATCCCCCGCAATCAAGGCCCCGACCATGAAGCGTTCAAGAGCAAGACGGCGTGTATCACGCCTGCGTGGCAAGAAGTACAGCAGCCACGTAAGCGGCAAGTAAGGCAAAAAAACCCGCTGATGGCGGGTTTTTTTGTGCGCAGGTCTCTGGTTCGCGCCGAGACCTTATGCAGCCTTCTCCTTGAAACTTGAAAAGATCCCGCTCCCCGCGGGATCTTTTTGTGGGTGCGCCAGCATTGCCGGCACCTTCACTATCAAGGCATCACCAACACCTGCGGATCGCGCTCGGATTGGGTCGCGGTATCAGCGCTGTTATCGTCGGTGTCGGCCTTGCTGCGTGCCGTCTCCACGCGCGCGCCCGGGTAGTCGGTCAGCAGGTTCTTGCTCACCAGCACGTGACTCCTGGTTCCTTGCTTGCCTTCGCGTCCACGCAGGGTGCGCTCGGCTTCCGGCAGGGGCTCGGCCAACCTCACCAGCACGTCCTGGAGCAGGCGCGACAAATCGCCGGCATCGGTCGCACGTGTGCTGAAGTCACCCAACACCACGAGTCGCTCGCCGGGAGTCGCCTTCGTCCGTGCCCGGATCAGCTGAGCCAGATCCTTCGCCTGGGTTACTCGCCGGGTTCCGGTCGCAACCTGTTTGGTCAACACAACCGTCAGCGGCACAGATTCTGTGGCACCAGTTTCGACCAGCAGGCGGATGGCCAGCGGCGGCGGCGGCAACGCGCTACGCGCGCGCGTGCCCACTTGGAACCCGGCCACCGTGGCGAGCTGGTCCACCGATTGCACCCGCATGCGGGGCGCGCCGGCCGTCGTCGGGTGGCTGATCAGGAAGCCGACGTTGTCTGCGGTCGCGCCAGGCTTCAGCACGGCGTCATAGCGCGGCGCCTGCGGGCAGACCCCCGCCACGGTGGCGGCCAGGTCGGCCAGCACCGCCAGGTTTTCCACGCCATCGACACCGACGAGCATCGGCGTGCCGGCGCGCTCGCACAGGACCTTGGCCTGCGCAAGCAAACTCGCCGCATAGTCCCGGCCGCTGAGTACCGGTTCGCCGCGATGGTCGTCGATGTCATCGAACAACCCGCCAGTACCCAATCGCGCCACGGTAATGGTCGCGCCGTCGTCGTTGACGATCGTGCCCACGGCTTGCCCGTCGGCCAGCGTGGCGCCGGCGACATTGCTCACATTGACCAGGAACGTCTCATTGGGCTCGACGGCGGTGTCGCCCTTGATCGCCATCGTGAACGTCTTGCTGGTACTGCCAGCCGGGATCGACAACCCGCTCAGGCTCTTGGCCACGTAGTCGCTGGCGGCGATGGCGGTGCCATTGGCGGTGGCGATGTTGTAGGTCACCGGGCCGCTGGCAGCGGCCGACAGCGTGAGGGTGAACGTCGCCTGTTTGCTCAGGCTATTGCCTTCGGTGATCGAGATATCGCCGATCGACAGGGTCGGGCTGGAACCGCCACCGTCGTCGTTGCTGATCGTGCCGGTCGCCATCCCGTCGGCCACGGTCGCACCGACCACGTTCGTCACAGTGACGGTGAAGGTCTCGTTGGACTCCACGACGGTGTCGCCATTGATGGTCACCGCGAAGGCCTTGCTGGTGCCGCCGGCGGCAATCGACTGGCCGGCCAGGCTGGACGCGACATAGTCGCTGCCGGCCGTGGCCGTGCCATTGGCGGTGGCGATGTCGTAGCTCACCGCGTTGGCAGACGTGCCGGACAAGGTGATCGTGAACGTGGCCACCTTGGTCCCGCTGTTGCTTTCGCTGATCGAGACATCGGCGATGCTCAGGGACGGCGTGGTCGCGCCACCGTCGTCATTGACGATGGTGCCCACCGCCTGGCCATCGGCCACCGTGGCCCCGACGACGTTGCTCACGTCAACCAGGAAGGTCTCATTCGGCTCGGTAGTGGTGTCGCCCTTGATCGCCATCGAGAAGGCCTTGCTCAGGCTGCCAGCCGGGATCGACTGTCCGGTCAGGGTCTTGGCCACGTAGTCGCTGCCGGCGATGGCGCTGCCATTTGCGGTGGCGATGTTGTAGGTCACCGGACTGCTTGCGGCGGCCGACAACGAGACCGTGAACGTTGCTGTCTTGGACCGGCTATTGCCTTCGGTGATTGAGATATCGCCGATCGACAGCGCGGGACCGGAGGCCGCATCGTCATTGGTGATCGTGGCGGTGGCGCTGCCGTCGGACACGGTGGCACCGACGACGTTCGACAGCGCCAGCGTGAAGGTCTCGTCCGGTTCGACGGCGGTGTCGCCGTTCACCAACACGCTGAAGGTCGTTGAGGTGGCGCCCGCGGCGATGAACATCGCGCTCGAACGTCCCTCGTAGTCCTGGCCCGAGATCGCCGTGCCATCGGCCGTAGCGAAGTCGAAGGTGACCAGCTGTCCCGACGGGGCCGAAAGCGTCGCGGTGAAGGACAGGTTCTGCTGCCCGCTGGCGCCTTCGGCAATAGAGACGTCGGCGACCGACAACGTCGGCAAGCCGCCGGTGTCGTCGTTGGTGATCGTGGCGGTCGCGCTGCCGTCGGAAATCGCTGCACCGACGACATTGCTCAGGTTGATCGTGAAGGTCTCGTCGGGCTCCTGCATGGTGTCGCCGGCGATGGGAACCTGGAGGATCAGGGTCGTCGAGCCGGGGTGAAACACCAGACCCCAACTCTGCGCGCCGTAGTCGCTGTTCGCAGTTGCCGAGCCGTCGCTGGTGGAGGCGTTGAAGGTGACATCGACCGCCGCCGGTGCGGATAGCGTGACGGTGAAGCTCGCGAACGCGCTTCCGGAGTTGCCCTCGACGATCGACACATCGGCGATCGAAAGGGCCACGTCGTCGTTGGTTATCGTGCCGATGGCCTGGTAGTTGGCCACGGTCGCGCCCGAAACGTTGGACAAGTTGACGGCGAAGGTTTCGTTCGACTCCACGGCGGTGTCGCCGTTGATCGTCACTGAGAAGGTCTGGCTGCTCACGCCAATGGGGATCCATCGGCCTTCCGAAATCGCGACGTAGTCGCTGCCGGCGACGGCCGTCTGGTCGGCGGTGGTGATGGTATACAACACATCGGCGGTGGCCGGCTCTGACAAATTGACTGTAAAGATCGCCAACTTGGTTCCGCTGTCGCCTTCGGCGATCGCAACATTGCCCACGCTCAACTCAGGGCCGGTGTCATCGTTGCTGATAGTGGCCACGGCATGGCCGTCCCCGACCGTTGCACCCTCGAGGTTGGACAACGTCAGCGTGAAGGTCTCGTCGGACTCAATCTCGGTGTCGCCGAAGACCCATACGTTGACCAGATAGCTAGTCGTATTGGCGGGAATGCTGATATGCGTTGCGAGGGCCGTGTAGTCGCGGATCGTGGTGGCGGTGCCGTCCGCGGTCGCGACGTCGAAGCTGATTGGACTGGCAGAGGGCGTCGACAGGGAAATCCAGAACGAAGCCGTATGCGAAGACTCGTCGCCTTCGGCCACGGTGACGTCGGCGACGGACAGAACGGGCAGCGGAGCAACGTCGTCGTTGACGATGGTGCCCACTGCCTGGTTGTCGACGATGGTCGCGCCGATGGCATCGCTCAGGTTGACCGTGAAGGTCTCGTCCGATTCCGCCGCCGTATCACCGACGATCGTGACCACAACGGGCTTGCTCGTGTTGCCCGCGGGAATGCGCAGGCGGGTCGCTGTCTTCGCGACGTAGTCGCTGCCAGCCGCAGCGGTGCCATTCGCGGTGGCGATGTCGAAGTACACCGGACCCGACTGCGCCGCCGACATCGTAACCGTGAAGCTCATCGTCTTGGTGCCGGCGTTGCCTTCGGCGATCGACACGTCGGCGATCGACAACGTCGGTCCGCTGAAGTCGTCGTTGGTGATCGTACCGGTCGCAATGCCGTCGGACACTGTCGCGCCAGCCACGTTAGTGACATTGACGGTGAACGTCTCGTCCGACTCAACGGCGGTATCGCTGTTGATGGTCACCGACACGGTCTTGCCGATCTGGCCGGCAGCGATAGTCTGGCCGGTAAGGGCCAGCGCCACGTAGTCGGAGCCGGCCGTGGCGCTGCCGTTGACGGTGGCGACGTCGAAACTGATAGTCGAAGGGGCGGCCGCAGACAGCGCGACCGTAAAGGTCGCCGTCTGGGCGCCGGAATTGCCCTCGCTAATCGATACGTCGCCGATCGACAGCGTCGGCGTGGGAGCGACGTCGTCGTTCAGGATGGTGCCGGTCGGATATTCCGTATCGTAGAAAACGGCGCCGACGACACTGTCGAGCATCAGATAGAAGGTTTCGTCTGACTCGAAAACGGTGTCGCCTTTGATGCTGACGTCGAAGCTTGCGCTGGTCGAGCCCGCAGGAATGGTCACGGGCACTCCCGTGCGCGACACGTAGTCGCTGGTGGTCGCGGTGCCGCTGGAGGTTCTGACGTTGAAGGTCACCGGATTGGCCGACGCTTGCGACAGCACGAGATTGAACGTCGCGTTCAACGTGCCCGAGTTACCTTCCTGCACCGAAACATCGGCGACGGAAAGAACTGGAAGGACATAAGTTACCGCGTTGCTCGGCGCCGAATGCAAGCTCGTGCCGATCGAATTTTGCGCAACCGCCGTGAAGGTGCAAGGCTGATTGGGCGGCAGGTTGATCATGTGGTGTTGCAACGCATAGGTCGCCGCATCGTCATCCAGGGCCTGCGGGCAATCGCTTGAGTGCACCCAATACCAGTGGATCGGACTGCCGCCGTCGTCCGTGGACGCGCTGATAGTGACCGTCGCCGTCCCGCCATCGATCGTGGCTCCGACCATGCCCGGCGCGCTCGGCACAACCAGCGCCTTCGGCGTCACGGCATTCGTGTAAGCCGCTTCGCCGAGTCCCTCGGCGGACATTGCCTGCACCGCGAAGGTGTAGCTGGTGCCGTTCTGGAGGTCGTACAAGCGGGCAAGATTCTGATCCCAACCCGACACCTCGCGAACCGCGTCACCTGGAGTGGCGGTGATGCGATAGCCGGTGATGTACACATCGCCCCAGGAAGCCGGTTGATCCCAGGTGATATCGGCATAGCCATCGCCTGCCGTAGCGCTGACCGAAGTCGGCGCGCTCGGCAAGGCCAGAGGGACAACCGCGGCCGAAGGCGCCGACGGCGCCCCCGTTCCGAGCGCATTCGTCGCCCTCACGCTGAACGTATACGAGGTTCCGTTCTGCAAGCCGGTGACGACATGGCTCAATCCAGTTGTGCCGGCTTGCGCGTCGCCACCCGCTGCCGGACTCGCGGTCACGGTATAGCCCGTGATCGGAGAATCGCCGGTAATCGTCGGCGGTAAGAAGCTCACCTCGACCTGACCCGAACCGCGCGTGACCGCGGTTATGGACGGGCTACCTGGCACACCGGCCGGGACGATCGCATTGGAGGGCAACGAGGCCGACGACGTACCGTTGGCATTCGAGGCGGTGACTGTGAAAGTGTAGGAGGTATCGTTGCTCAATCCGGAGATTGCGTGAACGAGCGCAGTTGATCCGGCGTTGGTGTCGACGCCACCTGCTGGCGAAGAAGTCACCGAGTAGCCGGTGATGTCAGCACCACCGTCGAACTCCGGAGCCTGGAAGGACACCGACGCGGCGCTGTTGCCGCGCTCCGCCATTACGAACCGAGGCGCCTGTGGCGGCCCCGGGGGGATGATCGTCGCGACGCGCACGCGATAGTTGCCCCTGTCTGAGATGTACAACCTGGTGCCGCTGGAATCGATGTATATCGCTTCCGGACTCATCAACTGTGCACTGGTCGGCAAGCCGCCATCGCCGTTGTATCCGTCCACGCCCGTCCCCGCCACCGTGGTGATGATCCCGTCCTCGGAAACGCGGCGGATCCGCGACTTGCACGTATCCGCGATGTAGATGCTGCCGTCCGGATGGGCGACGACATCACGGGGGCAAGTCATCTGGGCACTCGTTGCCGGACCGTGGTCACCGGAGTCACCGTGAACGCCCGTGCCGGCAAAAGGACTTATGGAGCCGTCTGGCGAGATTTTTCGGATCCTGTTCGCACCTTCGTCGGCGACATAGACGTTGCCAGCGGGATCAAGCGCGACCGCCCGAACAGACATGAACGCGGCGCTCGTTGCCGGTCCGCCGTCGCCGGTCGACCCGTACTCGCCGGATCCCGCGAAGGTATAGACGATTCCCGCCGGGGTGATCTTGCGGATGCGGCGATTCCCCCCGTCGGCCACCAAAATGCTGCCGTCCGGCGCCAACGCCAGGTCCCTGGGAAAGGAAAATTGTGCGCTTGCGGCTTGGCCGCCGTCGCCACTGAAACCCTGCGCGCCGGTTCCGGCAAAATTGGAAATAACCCCTGCCGGCGTGACTTTCACGATCCGGTGGTATCCCAAGTCCGCGATGTAGATGTTTCCCGCCGCATCGCTGATCAATCCGCCGAGGGTGTCCGGACCGAATACGAGTGCCTGGCCATTGGCGGTATATGGGTTGATGATCCCGTCGGGAGTGACCTGACGAACCCGACCTGAGTCGATGGTCGCGAAGACGATCCGCTGGTCTGGGAGGATGGTCAGATTCCCGACGCTGCCGAGGTTCGCCGACGTGGCGGGACCGCCATCACCGACATATCCGAAGGTGCCATTGCCCGCGATCGTGGTGATCGTCGGTGATTCGGTCGCCGAAGCAACCGGTATCAGAAAGGTGCAAGCAAGGAGCGCGAGCGTGGCTAGCTTCGCGCCGAGTCGCGCAGCGACATTGACAATGTTTGACATTGGGATCCTGGGGAAGAAAGTTTCGGGCCAGTGAGTGGGCGCGAAACGCTTCGCAACCAGTTCCGGAGCGTCGACAGCGCCCAGCATCCCTGCGTGCGCGAACGGAATTGTGACAACTTGGCACGGGTCGGTCAATCGGCAGACGGCAGAAATACCAATCGCTGCCGGGCACGTTCCCAATGTGTGGACCAGTTACAGTCGCGCTAAGGGGCCTCAACTGACTGCGTCGGCTGGGAACTCAATTCCCGCCGGCCACATCCGACGCCCGGCCAGCCAGCGATTCGCCGCCGAAAAATTCCCACAGCCGATAAAGCCCCGGTGCGCCGACCACGGCGACGGGTGCGGCGCCCGCAGCACGCAATGCTTGCGGGCATCGATGATCCGACCCTTGGCCTGCGCGCAACTTCCCCAAAGCATGAACACCAACCCTTCCCGCTCCGGGATCAAGGTCTCGACGATGCGTGCCGCCGCCATCTTCTGCCGCATCAGTCGACCGACACGCAACCGGAACAGCAGCTTGGCCACCAGCAAGCGTTCCTCGATTGGTTCTTGCACCAGGTAGTTGGCGCCCGCGCGCAACAGGTCGGTATGGTTCGCCGGATTGACATCGCCCGTCATCACTAACACCGGCGGCGTGTGCTCGCGCAAATAGCGCGCAAGCGCAAGGCCATCCATGTCCGGCAAGCGCAAGGCGGTGGTGACTGCGCCGGTGGCGAACAGCGCGAGGAGGATCGTGGCGAAGGGCGAATTGCAGCGCGACGCGCTGCCCGAGCGATAAGCGTTGTTGGGAACCCTGGTGCCGAAGGTTCGAGGCCAGCAGATGGGCGCGAAACGCGTCGCAGCCGGTTCCGGAGTATCAATCGGAGCTCGCCTCCCTGCGCGCGCGCTCGCTAGTTTGGTGGGCGGGTGTGCCCTGCTCAATCACAAAAATGTGAACTCGTCATACTACTACGCCACTTTCTGTTGACGATAACGGCGTCGGCTGGGCGACATGCGAGCAATCCGGCGGTGATGACGCCAAAGGCGTACTCCAGTTCACATCTGTTACACAAATCTGTTTATTTTGTGCCCAACTCCACCCGCCAACCCAGCGCCAGCACGCGTTCCTGCAGGAACTCGTGACCAAAACGCTGCCGGTATTCGACGAAGGCCGAGTGACCGTGGGTGAAGGTAAATACGCTGCTCAGCGCGACCTCGCCCCAACCGTTGTCGGGATCCTCGGTAGCAAAGGTGATCGGCGTGGCATTGGCGTCGCCGGCAAAACTCACCGACAGCGCGCGCGACGCGTTCGCGAATTCATGGCGCCAGCCGAGCCGCAACTGCGGCTGCCACACTCCCCAATTGGTCGAGACGGTATGGCTCAGGCCCAGATCGACACGGCCGCGACGGGTGACAATTTCACGCGTCGGAACGCGCAGCGCCAAGCCCTCGCCACCGGATTCCGAGTAACGCTCCAGGCGCGTTTTCATCCAGTCGGCCCCGACGCCGAGCTGCCATTGCCATGCACCGTGGGGCAAGGACCAGCTCAAACCCAGGCCGGACAAGCTGCGCGTGGAGTCGGGCGACGCCGTGGCCAGGGCGCTGACAGTCGTGCCGCTGAGCAAGGTGAAGTCGATCGCACGGCGCAACTCATTGCTGCCGTCCAGGCGGCCGGCATAGCCATCGAGGCTGAGATTCGGCGCGACATTCCAGGAAATATAGCCGATCAGGCCGGTGTACCGGCCGCGGCTGGAACCGCCGGAATTATCGTAGTCCAGGGTTTCCTGGCTGTGGTTCAGCGCCGCGCCCAGTAGCCAGGCCGGCGTCGGCGCCCAGTCGATGCCGGCGGTTGCCGACCAGGTGTCGCCGGAAAATGCGGCCTCGTTCGGACTGTCGTCACGATCAAGCCGGCCGACGTCGACGCTCGCAAAAATCGAAACGTTGGCCGCGATCGATTCGCGAACCGTGCCAAGCGCCGCGGCGCCATCGCGCGTGGAGCTGCGTCCCTGGCCCGGAATTTCATCTAGGAAGTTGCCGACCGCGGCATTGCTGCGGCTGCCGGGGCCGCCGGTGAATATCTCGGCGCAACGCTGCGACAGGTCCGAGCCCGACGCGGCGCCGGCGCACAGGGCGGCCCAGCTATCGGTCAGCG
>JBAZBG010000043.1:0-6914 GCA_041671585.1 Arenimonas sp.
TGAGGGGTGAAGGTTGGCAAGCCGCAGGGCCCTGACGAGTTGGAGATCAACCTGATCCCGCTCATCGATGTTCTGTTCTGCCTCATCCTTTTTCTCGTGCTGACCACCAGCTTCAACCAACGTGCCGCGCTGAAGCTGCAGCTGCCGCAGGCGCAGGCCGGCGTCGTGCCCGATGCCGGAACACCCCTGATCATCCTGGTCGATGTCGAGGGCAAGTACTTCATCGGCAACAATGAGGTTTTGAAGACCGATGTGGGTTCGCTCAAGGAGGCCATCGTCCGCGTCGCTGGCGACGATCGCAGCCAGCCGGTCATCCTTCGCGCCGACAGCCGCACGCCGCATCAGTCCGTGGTCACGGCCATGGACGCGCTCGGCCAGTTGGGCTTCGTGAAACTCTCCATCGCGACCACGCCCGAGTCCAGACCGTGACCCCACTGCCGCCGGCCGCCTGGCAAACCTACCGCCGGCTGCTCGCCTATGCGCGGCCGTATCGCTGGTTTCTGATCGCGGCGGCGATCGGCATGGTCCTCGAGGCCAGCGCAGCGGGCTTGTTCGCCCGCATGATGGAGCCGATCGTCAACGAGACTTTCGTTGCCCGCAACGAGGCGGTGCGATGGACGCTGCCCTTGGCGATCCTCGGCCTGTTCGTGATGCGCGGCCTGGCCACGTTCGTCACCGACTACGGCATGGCGCGGGCCGGCCGCAGTGTGGTGCGCGACCTGCGAACGGCCTTGCTGGCCAAGTTCCTGAGGTTGCCCAGCGCGCGCTTCGATCGGGAACCGGTGGCGGCGATGGTTTCGCGCCTGAATTACGACACCGAGCAGGTGACGCAGGCGACCAGCGAGGCCATCAAGGTAGTCATCACCGACACGCTGACCATCGCGGTATTGCTCGGCGTGATGCTTTACCAGAGCGTGCGCGTGACCATGGCAATGCTGGTCATCGCACCGTTGATAGCCGTTATTTCCGGCTACGTCGGCGCCCGCTACCGGCGGATCAATCGCGGTATCCAGAGTGGCGTGGCGAGCATGGCGCAAGCCGCCGAGGAAGTGCTGTCGGCGCAACAGGAAGTGAAGATCTACGGGGCGCAGCAACTCGAGATTGATCGCTACCAGGGCTTGGCCGAGCGCAACCTGCGCTTGAACATCAAGGTCGAAACCACGCGCGCCAGCGCTTCGTCGCTGGTGCAGGGCCTCGGCGCCTGCGCCCTGGCGGTGATCCTGATCGTCGCCGGGCGCGAAGCCATGGCCGGTCGGATGACGGCCGGCAGCTTCGTGTCGATCATGCTGGCGATGATGGCGCTGATTCCTTCCCTCAAACGCATAACCAACATCCAGAGCGCGGTGCAGAAGGGCATCGCCGCGGCGGAGCGCTTGTTCGCAGTGCTCGATGAGGCCGACGAGAAAGATGCGGGCAGCCTGCCGTTGGCGCGCGCGCGTGGCGAAATCGAGTTCGTCGGCACCAGCGTGCAGTACGACAGCCAGTCCACGCCGGCGCTGGACAACATCAGCTTCCGCGCGATGCCCGGCACGGTGACGGCAATCGTAGGCCGCTCCGGCAGCGGCAAGTCGACATTGATTCGCCTGTTGCCACGGTTTTACGAGCCCAGCAGCGGTCAGATCCTGCTCGACGGTCGGCCGTTGTCCGAGTATCGCCTCGAGGACTTGCGCCGACAGATTGCGTTGGTCGGACAGCAGGTGATGCTGTTCGACGACAGCATCGCCGCCAACATCGCCTACGGCCAGGACCGGTCGGCTGTCGACGCGATCGGCCGTGCGGCGGCCGCCGCCAATGCCAGCGAGTTCATCGAGCGCCTGCCGCAAGGCCTGGACACGCCGATCGGCGAGAATGGCGCCTTGCTGTCGGGCGGCCAGCGCCAGCGCATCGCCATCGCCCGCGCGATGCTCAAGGACGCGCCGATACTGATCCTGGATGAAGCGACCGCCGCGCTGGACAACGAATCCGAGCGCCTGGTGCAGGACGCCCTCAACCACCTGATTCCGGACCGCACCACGCTGGTCATCGCCCATCGCCTGTCCACCATCGAGCACGCCGACCATGTCCTGGTGCTCGACCAGGGTCGGCTGGTGGAGCAGGGCACCCATGGGCAGCTGCTGGCCCTGGGCGGCTTGTACGCTCACTTGCACCGGATGCAGTTTCGCGACGACGCGGAGGCGTAGTGAAGGCAGCCCTCGAACGCTGGTTGACGCGGCGCTGGTACGGAGGCGTCGCCCCGGGTTTGGGCTTGCGCGCGTTGGCTCGCGTTTATGGACGGATACTGAAGGCGCGAAGCCCGGCCGTCGGGCAGCGGCTGCCCGTGCCGGTGGTGGTGATTGGCAACTTCACGGCGGGCGGGACCGGCAAGACGCCGCTGACCATCGCGCTCGCCGAGTACTTCTTCAGCCGGGGCTTTCGACCCGCGATCGTCAGCCGCGGCCACGGCAGGCGCTCTGACTTGCCCTTGCGCGTATCTGCCGACATGCCGGCCGAACTGTGCGGCGATGAACCGAAGTTGATGTTCGAAATAACCGGGCTGCCGGTGCTGGTCGACAGCGATCGTGTGGCCGCGGCGCGCGCTGCGATCGATCAGGGCTCCAACCTGATCGTTGCCGACGATGGATTGCAGCATCTGCGCCTGGGTCGCGACGTCGAGATCGAAGTGCTGGACGGCGAAAGGCTGTACGGCAATGGACGCTTGCTGCCGGCCGGACCGCTCCGGGAGGCGCCGCGACCCTGCGATTTTCGCGTGATCACCGGCGGTATCGTGCAAGGCAGCGACTGGCCGATGCGATTGCAGCTGACCGACTGCATTTCGCTTGATGACGCTGACTTGCTCCGGCCGCTGGCGCAATTCGCGGCCTCGCCCGTGCACGCGGTTTGCGGTATCGGCAACCCCGCACGATTTTTCAAGGCCTTGCGCGAAGCAGGCCTGCGCCCGATCGAGCACGCATTCGAGGACCACCATCAGTTCGTGGCCGCGGACTTCGCCGGGCTGGCCGGTCCCATACTGATGACCGAGAAAGACGCAGTAAAATGTCGCGAGTTGGGGCTGAGCGGCGCCTGGGCAGTTCCGGTCGAAGCGCGACTGCCCGCGGAATTTTTTGCCGCTATCGAACAGAAGTTGAAAGAACGTCATGCCCGAACTTGATTTCATCGTCGCCATCCCGGCGCGTTACGCCGCGACCCGCCTTCCCGGCAAGCCACTGCGGCTGATCGCCGGTGTACCGATGGTGGTGCACGTGGCGCGGCGCGCGCTGGCGGCGGGCGCGAAACAGGTGGTGGTAGCGACCGATGACGCGCGGATTGCCGACGCGGTGGCAGGTTATCCGCTCATAGTGTGCATGACCGACAGCGGGCATCCGTCCGGCACGGACCGATTGGCCGAATGCGCCGTCAAGCTCGGTTGGGCCGAACAGCAGATCATCGTCAACCTGCAAGGCGACGAACCCTTCGCGCCGCCAGAGGGCATTCGCGCGGTCGCCCAGACTCTGGCCGACGCCGGAACGGAAATGGCCACGCTGGCGATCGCCATCGACGATTGCGAAACCCTGTTCGACGCCAATGCCGTGAAAGTGGTGCGCGATGCACGCGGCCTCGCCCTGTATTTCAGTCGCGCTCCGATTCCCTGGCAGCGTGATCGCTTTGCCCACGATCGCATCAGCACCCTGCCATCCAGCGCGCTGCGACATATCGGCATTTATGCCTACCGTGCCGGCTTCCTGGGACGCTTCGCCGAGCTGAGCCCGGGATCGCTCGAGCGCAGCGAAGGCCTGGAGCAGTTGCGGGTGCTTGAAGCGGGCTACCGGATCGCCGTCGGCCTTTCGCCGGTGCCATTTCCGCCCGGTGTCGATACCCAGGCCGATCTTCGCCGCGCGGAAGCGCTGGCGGTGCAGAGCCCAGCTCGGGCCCGGTAAAGTTTCCGTCGGCGATAATGCAGGCATGACTGACCCTGAGGTTGCCCCGCCGTTCGACGGTAAAGAGTTCGTGCGCGAGCTGACTACGGCGCCCGGCGTCTATCGCATGATCGCGGCAGACGGCGGCGTGCTGTACGTGGGCAAGGCAGCCTCGCTGAAGAAGCGAGTCGCCAATTATTTCCGTGCCGACCAGCCTTCTCGCCGGCTGGCCGCGATGGTGGCGCAGATCAGCCGCGTCGAAATCACGGTCACCCGCACGGCAGGTGAAGCGCTGTTGCTCGAAAACCAGCTGATCAAGACGTTGCGTCCGCGCTACAACGTGCTGTTGCGCGACGACAAGAGCTACCCGTACATCGTGCTGACCGACGAAACCTGGCCGCGAATCGCCTTCCATCGCGGCCCGCGCTCGATCCCCGGCCGCTACTTCGGACCGTACCCGAGCGCCGGCGCGGTGCGCGAAACCATGGATCTGATGCAGAAGATCTTCAAGCTGCGCACCTGCGAGGACAGCGTCTTCCGCAACCGTAGCCGGCCTTGCCTGCAACACCAGATCGGCCGGTGCAGTGCGCCGTGCGTAGGTTTCGTCGCCACCCGCGAGTACGACGCCAGCGTGCGTCGTGCGGCCCTGTTCCTGGAAGGCAGGAGCAGCGAGGTGGTCGACGACCTGACCCAGGCCATGGACGCGGCCAGCGCACGCCTGGAGTTCGAGCAGGCGGCGCAACTGCGCGATGCCATTGCCGGGATCCGCAAGGTGCAGGCCAAGCAATACGTGGAAGGCGAACAAGTGGACATGGATGTGCTGGCCTGCGCGATTGCGCCCGGCGCCGCGTGCGTCCTGGTGCTTTCATTCCGCAACGGCATGAATCAGGGCACCCGGCCATACTTCCCGAAATTGAACGGTGTCGACAGCGCCGAGGAAGTGCTGGCGGCATTCGTCGGCCAGTACTACCTGGAGAAGCGCCCGCCGAGGGAAATCGTGCTCAGTCATCCCGTTGCCGACCTGGAGCTTTACGAAAAAGTATTCTCCGAACAGGCTGGGCGACGCGTGGAGATCAAGCCGAGCGTACGCGGCGAGCGCGCGCGTTACCTGCAGTTGGCGCAGAGCAACGCCGAGCATGCCTTGCTGGCGCAAATGGGCAGCAGCGCCACCCAGAACAAGCGCCTGGCCTCCTTGCAGCAGATTCTCGAATTGCCAGTGCCGCCGCAGCGGATCGAATGCTTCGATATCAGCCACACGATGGGCGAGGCGACGGTGGCCTCGTGTGTGGTATTCGACGCGGAAGGACCGGTGCGCGGCCAGTATCGACGCTTCAACATCGCCGGCATCACGCCCGGCGACGATTACGCCGCGATGCACCAGGCCCTGGAGCGTCGATTCAAACGCGCGCTGGAGGAGGGTGTCGTTCCCGATTTGTTGTTGATCGATGGTGGTGCCGGGCAGTTGGCCCAGGCGCGCGACGTGCTGGCTGAGCTTGGCGTGGTCGGCGTGACCATGATCGGCGTTGCCAAGGGCGTGGAGCGCCGGCCAGGGCACGAGGCGCTGGTCTTCACCGATGGCCGAGAGATTCATCCCGGCGTCGAATCGCCCGGTCTGCAGCTGATCCAGCAGGTACGTGATGAGGCGCATCGATTCGCGATTACCGGTCATCGCGGCCGCCGCCAGAAAACACGGGAGACCAGCCGGCTCGAAGACATCGCCGGCATCGGCCCGCGCCGGCGCGCGAGTCTGCTCAAGCATTTCGGTGGTTTGTCGGGCCTGAAGACCGCTGGAGCCGAGGAAATTGCCCGCGTCGAGGGCGTCAGTGCTGCCCTTGCCGCCCGCATCTATGCTTCACTACACGGGCTCGAATCACCAAGCATGCCGCCGCCGGAGACTCCGTGAAACTGACTATCCCCACGATGCTGACCTTGTTTCGCATCGCGCTGATTCCGGTATTGGTCGTGGTGTTCTACTGGGGCAACCGCTGGGCCAACGTGCTTGCCTGCGCCGTTTTCGTCATCGGCGCGCTAACCGACATCCTGGACGGCTGGATCGCCCGTCGTTTCCAGATGTTTTCCGCCTTCGGCGAATTCCTGGATCCGGTGGCGGACAAGCTCGCGGTCACCATCGCGCTGTTCCTGATCGTGCAGTGGCACCACACCGTGCCGATCGTGCTGCTTTCGGCGGTGATCGTGGGCCGCGAGATCACCATTTCCGCATTGCGCGAATGGATGGCGCAGATGGGCGCCCACGGCCTGGTCAAGGTGGCCGGGCTGGGCAAGCTGAAAACGATCGTGCAGATGACCGCGATCAGCTGTCTGATTTTTCGCGAGCCGCTGCTGGGCTTGCCGATCTTCCTGATCGGCGAATGGCTGCTGGGCGTCGCCGCGGCGTTGACGCTGTGGTCGGGCGCGGATTACCTGCGCGCCGCCTGGCCGACCCTGCTCAAACGCGGCTAGAACGCGGGCTAAACAGCAAATTGCAAAACAGGTGTTGACAGCAAGGCCGCTATCGCGAAAAATATACGACTTCTGCGGGAATAGCTCAGTTGGTAGAGCACGACCTTGCCAAGGTCGGGGTCGCGAGTTCGAGTCTCGTTTCCCGCTCCAGAACCCACAGAACCCCGCGCTTGTCGGGGTTTTGTTTTTTCCGGGATTGATTGCCGCGCCGGTCGCGGTAAGCTGATACCGGATCAAGTCACCGGCCAGGTGGCAGAGTGGTCATGCAGCGGCCTGCAAAGCCGCGTACGCCGGTTCGATCCCGACCCTGGCCTCCATCTGTAGGAGCGGCTTCAGCCGCGATCCTTGTAGGAGCGGCTTCAGCCGCGATCCTTGTAGGAGCGGCTTCAGCCGCGATTGCTGCAAAGGCATCGCGGCTGAAGCCGCTCCCACAATGGTGCTCGCCTATTTGCCGTTTGATGCGGCACCATGTGACCAGGCCCGGGTGGCGAAACTGGTATACGCATGGGACTTAAAATCCCCCGGCCGCAAGGCCATGCGGGTTCGACCCCCGCCCCGGGC
>JBAZBG010000043.1:7014-10129 GCA_041671585.1 Arenimonas sp.
TGGTGCTCGCCTATTTGCCGTTTGATGCGGCACCATGTGACCAGGCCCGGGTGGCGAAACTGGTATACGCATGGGACTTAAAATCCCCCGGCCGCAAGGCCATGCGGGTTCGACCCCCGCCCCGGGCACCATTGATCGCCCGCTGCGCTGCGGCGCAGCTATGCTGTGCATTCGCCCGGGGAGTTGATCATGCTGCCGTCCCGCTACTGGCCGTTCGCCACCTGCGTCGCGCTCGCCCTGGGCAGCCTGGTTGGCCTGTATTGGTCGCGGACATGGGTATGGCCGGCCATCGTGTTCGGCGGCCTCAGCCTGGTCGGCATCGCCGATCTGGTCCAGGCGCGCAAATCGGTGTTGCGCAACTATCCGGTGATCGCCCACCTGCGTTATTTCCTGGAAAGCATCGGACCGGAGATACGCCAATATTTCATCGAGGCCGATAACGACGAGCGTCCGTTCTCGCGGCAACAACGTTCGCTGGTTTACCAACGCGCCAAGAACACCCTCGACAAGCGGCCCTTCGGCACCCAGCTCGACCTGTATGCCGACAAGTACGAGTGGATCAACCATTCGCTGGCGCCGACCGATGTGCCCTCGCATGACTTCCGCATCGCGATCGGCCAGGGCCGCGCCCAGCCCTATTCGGCAAGTGTCTTCAACATTTCGGCCATGAGCTTTGGTTCACTCTCCGCCAATGCGGTGCGCGCGCTCAATGAAGGCGCGCGCCGCGGCAATTTCTTCCAGGACACCGGCGAAGGCTCGATTTCGCAATATCACCGCGAGAACGGCGGCGACCTGGTTTGGGAAATCGGCTCGGGCTATTTCGGTTGTCGGGACGCGGACGGACGCTTCAACGAAGAGAAATTCGTCGCCAACGCCTGCACGGCGCAGGTGAAGATGATCGAGATCAAGCTGTCGCAGGGGGCCAAGCCCGGGCACGGCGGCGTGCTACCGGGGGTCAAGGTGTCGCCGGAGATATCCGCCGCCCGCGGCGTGCCGATCGGCGTGGATTGCATTTCTCCCGCGCGGCATTCGGCTTTTTCGACGCCGGTGGAGCTGTTGCAATTCGTCGACCGCTTGCGCCGGCTCTCGGGCGGCAAGCCGACCGGCTTCAAGCTCGCCATCGGCCACCCCTGGGAATGGTTCGGCATCGCCAAGGCCATGCAGGAAACGGGCGTGCTGCCGGATTTCATCGTCGTCGACGGCGGCGAGGGCGGCACCGGCGCAGCGCCGCTGGAGTTCACCGATCACGTCGGCGCGCCGCTGCGCGAGGCCCTGCTGCTGGTGCACAACACGCTGGTCGGACTCAACCTGCGGCAACACATTCGCATCGGCGCGGCGGGCAAGGTGATCACCGCGTTCGACATTGCGCGCACGCTGGCGTTGGGTGCGGATTGGTGCAACGCCGCGCGCGGCTACATGTTCGCACTCGGCTGCATCCAGTCCCTGAGCTGCCACACCGACCGCTGCCCGACCGGTGTGACCACCCAGAACCAGACGCGGCAAAAGGCGCTGGTGCCCGAGGACAAGGCCACCCGCGTGCATCAGTTCCATGAAAACACCTTGATTGCCCTGCGCGAATTGATTGCCGCGGCCGGGTTGAACCACCCTGACGAACTGGGCCCGGAGCACATCATTCGCCGCGTCTCCTCAACGGAAGTACGCTCGCTTTCCGTGCTGCACCGCTTCATGAAACCGGGCGAACTGCTGGGCGGACCGTTACCCGACCACCCCGCGTTCAAAGTGTTCTGGGCGGATTCGCGCAGCGACTCCTTTGCGGCCCCGGCCCAGGTGCAGGCGATGCGCGCCAGCAAATCCACCTGAACCGTGGCGTACTGCACACACGGCCATGGCTGCGACATGACACCCGCACGGGCGATGGGAGTAAAGTCGATTGCATGCAGGTACCCCCCAGCGAGCAGTGAGCCTTGGCCAGTAAGCGACCAACTCGATCGCCTTCCCAGCTGAGCGAGCCGCAATATCGGCTGCTGTGGGAAACCACCACCGACGCGGTCATCATCATCGATGAGAAGAGCACCATCCGCTATGCCAATCCGGCGCTGAAGGCCGCCTTCGGATATTCACCCGAGGAGGCGGTGGGTCAACCACTGAGGCTGCTGCAGCCCGAGAGAATGCGCGGGCGGCACGCCGCCGCCCTTGATCGTTATCTGCGAACCGGAGAGAAACGGCTTGATTGGCGAGCCATGGAATCGGTTGGGCTGCATCGCGACGGTCACGAATTTCCGTTGGAGATTTCCTTCAGCGATCTGGAGATCGATGGCCGGCGAATGTTCGCCGCGTTCCTGCGCGACATTACCGACCGGGCGCGCTCGGAGCGCATGCAGGCGGCATTGCACAAGATTTCCGAGGCGGCACATTCGGCGCCCGATCTGCAGCACCTGTTTCAAGCCATCCACGAAATCATCAGCGAGCTGCTTCCCGCCAAGAATTTCTACGTCGCCCTTTATGACGAAGCAACCGATCTGCTGAGCTTTCCCTACTGGGTGGACGAACTGGATCCCAGGCCGGAACCGCGAAAGCTCAAGGAACGGCGCGGTCTCACCGGCCTGGTGCTGGAGACCGGCGAGCCGCTGCTGCTATCGCCGGATACGATCGGGGCGGTGGTCACGCGCCCGGATGTAACCATCATTGGTACCGACGGCGTCGATTGGCTCGGCATCCCGCTGAAAACCAGCCGCGGCACTATCGGCGTGCTGACCGTGCAGAACTACACGGGCCTGGCCCGCTACACGGAAAAGGACAAGGAGCTACTGCAGTTCGTATCCGATCAGGTTGCCGCGGCGGTGGAGCGCAAACAGGCGCAACAAGCGGTGCTGGAAAGCGAGCAACGCTTCCGCAGCGTGTTCGATCAAAGCCCGATCATCATTGCATTGCTCAGCTACCCGGAAGGCCGATTCCAGGAAATCAATGCCGCCGGACTCGAAGCCTTCGGTTATGCCAAGGACGAAGTGCTTGGGCGCACGACGGGTGAGCTCAATGTCTGGGTGGATCCGGGTGAGCGCAAGCGATTCGCGGACTTGCTGCAGGCCCGCGGCGCGGCTCGAAACTTTGAAACCCTGCTGCGCCGCCGGGACGGCTCGACCTTCACGGTCCTGTA
>JBAZBG010000044.1:0-9992 GCA_041671585.1 Arenimonas sp.
GGCCTGCTGAAGCTCCAGGGCTTCTTCATTCGCCGCCACGAGAAGCGGGTTAACGCGGGCAAGGACGCCGGCGAGCCCTACAATGTGTTCGCCATCATCGCCCGTGCCGAGTGGGATACCCTGCTGTTCTTCTATGGCGTGCTGGTTTGCGTCGGCGGGCTGGCGACGCTCGGCTTCATGCAGCTGGCCTCGGTGCATCTGTACGGCGGCCTGGGCTTCACCTGGGCCAACGTGATCATGGGCGTGCTGTCGGCCATCGTCGACAACATCCCGATCATGTACGCGGTATTGCAGATGGCGCCGCCCATGGACCACGGCCAGTGGCTGCTGATCACCCTGACCTGCGGCGTCGGCGGCAGCCTGCTTTCCGTGGGCTCGGCGGCAGGCGTGGCATTGATGGGCGTGTCCAAGGGTCAATACACTTTTTTCGGCCACCTCAAGTGGACCTGGGCGATCGCATTGGGCTATATCGCCAGTATCCTTGTTCACTTGTGGCTTAACGCCAGTCATTTCACCGGTACCTGAGCAAAAATGTACGCACTATTGCTGGTCATCCTGCTGATCGTCTGCAACGGCTTCTTCTCGATGTCCGAGATGGCCGTGATGACTTCGCGCAAGGGCCGCCTGAAGGAAATGGCGCGCGACAGCCGCGGTGCGCGCAAGGCGCTGGAGCTGGCCGAGCATCCCGAAGGCTTCCTGTCCGCCGTGCAAGTCTGGATCACCCTGCTCAGCCTGGTCACCGGCTACGTCGGTGGTCAGTCGCTGGGCAATAGGTTGGTCGAGCCGATCAGCCACTTCCTGCCGATCGTCGCCAAGTACGCCGTGTTCATCAGCACCTCCATCGGCTTTCTGCTGATGGTGTTCCTGTCCGTGGTCATCGGCGAGCTGGTGCCAAAACGCCTGGGCACGCTGCGTCCGGAGCTCGTCGCCAGCCGGGTCGCCCTGCCGATGCATTTTTTCGCGACCGTTGCGCGCCCCGCGGTGCTGCTGCTGGCGGCAAGCACGCGCTTTTTCCTGCGCCTTATGGGCCTGGCCTCGCTGTCCGCGGAGAAGGTCACGGAAGAAGAGATCCGGCACCTGGTCACCGAGAGTCACGAGCAAGGCGTAATCGATGAGGACGAGCGCAACATGCTCAACCGCGTCTTGCGGCTGGGCGAGCGCAGCGCCGATTCGTTGATGACGCCGCGCACCCGCATCATCTGGCTGGACGCCGAGGCCAGCATCGAGGAAAACCTCGCGACGATGCGCGAAACGCCGTTCTCCCGCTACCCCGTTTACCGCGGCAGCGACACCGACGTGATCGGCATTCTCGAAGTCAAATCGCTTGCCGGGCGGATCAGCGCCGACAACAACGACCTGTTTCGCGACATGCGCCCGGCCTTGTTCGTGTCCGACTCCACCAATGCGCTGAAGCTGCTGGAGATATTCCGCGAAGAACAGCAACCGATCGCACTGGTCGTCGACGAATACGGCGACATCCAGGGCATGGTCGCGCTCAACGACCTGCTCGGCGCCGTGCTCGGCCGCGCCCAGGCCACCGAGAGCAGCGATGACGAGCCGCTGGTGGTCGAACGCGAGGACGGCAGCTGGCTGGTCGATGGCCGCCTGTCCAGCGAGGACCTGCGTGAAATCCTTGGCCTGCACGAACTGCCCGGCGAAGACGAAAACGACTTCACCACGGCGGCCGGCATGGTCATCGCCCGCTATGGCCGCATTCCCCATGCCGGTGAACATTTCGATTGGCGCGGTTGGCGCATCGAGGTCGTCGACCTCGATGGTGCGCGCATCGACAAGCTGCTGATCGCCCGCGCTTTGTCCGGCTCCACCGGCGAGGCCTGAGCCGGCATGTTGCGAAGGAAAGGACCGAAGGCGCAACGGCCTACCCCGATCACCACGCGAGCGTTGGTCAACGAGCTCGCCGAAGGCGATCCCAACGACGTGATGACGCTGGAAGAACTGCTCGATCGTTTCAGCGAACGCAGCTTCGGCCTGTTCTTGCTGATCGTCATGCTGCCGACCTTCATCCCGATCCCGGTTGGCGTCGGCGCGGTCAGCGGCGGGCTGTGTTCGCTGATCGGACTGCAGTTCCTGGCGCGCCTGGAACATCCCTGGCTGCCGCGCTTCGTCGCACGCCGGGAAATCCATCGCTATCGGATGATCAGTTTTCGCAACCGCATGGGCAAATGGCTCGACCGCATCGAGCACCTGACCAAGCCTCGCAACCTGGCTATCCTGGAGCATCCGGTCGCACACGCTTTCACCGGTTTCCTGCTGGTCGTGCTGGGGATCCTGTTGTGCCTGCCGCTGCCGCTGACCAATTATCCGTTCGGCCTGATCCTGCTGGCGTTTTCCTTCGCCCTGATCGAGCGCGACGGCCGACTGATGCTGCTGGCCTGGGCACTTGGGCTGGCGGAGATCGGTTTCGTGATTGGCTTTTCCAGCCAGATCGTGACCTTGGTCAGCGAGCTGTTTTCCTAGGCCTGCCGGTGCATCAGGCCTGGAACTTGGCGGCCAACTCGTGCGCCGACATCGGCCGGCCGAACCAGAAGCCCTGTCCCTGATCGCAACCGCGTTCGCGCAGGATGTCGTACTGCCCCTCGGTCTCGATGCCTTCGGCGACAACCGTGATGCCGAGCGAATGCGCCATGGCGATGATCGCCGTGGTCAAGGCCAGGTCATCGGGATCGCGCAACACGTCGGCGACGAAACTGCGGTCGATCTTGACGCCGTCCAGCGGTACCCGGCGAAGGTGGCTCAGGCCGGAAAAACCGGTGCCGAAATCATCGAGCCAAACCTTGACGCCGGTGGCGCGCACGCGCGAGAGCAGCGCACTGGCTTGCGCTTCGTCGACCAGGACGGCGGTCTCGGTCAGCTCCAGGTGCAACTGGTGCGGCAGCAAGCCGGAATTGCGCAAGGCATTGCCGACCACGTCGGGCAACTCGCCGCTGCGCAACTGCCGGGGCGAAATATTGACGGAAACGAACGGCTTGTCGCCGGCGGCAGGCCGCCACAGCGCGGCGTCCTCGCAAGCTTTCTCGAGCACGTTCCGGCCCAGATTCTCGATCAGCCCGCTCTGTTCGGCGACCTCGATGAATACGGAGGGCGGCACCATGCCCAAATGCGGATGCTGCCAGCGTAACAAGGCTTCGGCGCCGCGGATCCGGCCTTCGCTCAAGCTGTAGATCGGCTGGTAGGCAACGCTGAGCTCACCGCGATCCCAGGCGCCGCGCAGGTCTTGTTCCAGTTGCACGCGCCGCTCGACGGCCTGGTCCATGGCCCGGCTGTAGAAGCGATAGCAGTTCTTGCCAGCGACCTTCGCCTGGTACATGGCGATGTCGGCGTTCTTGAGCAGTTGCCCGGCATGGTAGGCATCGAACGGAAACATGGTGATGCCGATCGAGGCGCCGAGGAAAACCTGTTTTCCGCCGAGCAGCAAGGGCCGTTCGATTTCTTCCAGGAGCGCCTCGGCCAGTCGCGCCGAAGCGGCGCGGATATCCTCGGCCATGTACAGCACGATGAACTCGTCGCCGCCGAAGCGGGCGATATCCGCCGCCTGCGCGCCGAAGCGCTCCAGGGTCAGCCGCAGCCGCACGGAAAGCTGGCTCAGCACTTCGTCGCCGGCCTCGTGGCCGAGCGTGTCGTTGACCCGCTTGAAGTCGTCCAGGTCGATGAACAACAGGCCGAGTTCGCCGCTGCTGGCGTGCAGAGTCAGCAGGCGATCGTCGAGCAGTTCGCGAAACGACAGGCGATTGGCCAGTCCGGTAAGTGGATCGGTATAGGCCATGCGCCGGATGTCGCGATCATGCTTGGCCATGCCGGCGCGCATGCGGGAAAACGCACGCATCAGGTCGCCGATTTCGTCGACGCGCCCGGACTCGGCCGGTAGCGGCAACAGATGTCCCGGCTTGTCCTCGGTCATGATCCGACCGAGTCGGCGAATCGGCTCCAGGATCCGCCATTCCAGCAGATAGACGATCGCCGCGCCAAGCAGCGACATCAGCACCACCAATCCAATCGTCCAGCGATTCTGCCGCTTGCTGGCCGATTCCAGCTGCGCGGTGATCGGCTCGAGAATTTTCGACTGTGCCGCGCTCGGCTTGCTGGCGACCAGACCGACGCGCACGCCGCCGATCCTTTCGCCGGCCGAGTGCACCGGCATGGCGACGTCGAGCAACTCGTCGGTCCATTGCGCCTTCAGCGCGGCCGCTTGCAGGGCGGCGTCGGCCAGGGGATCGACCATCGGCCGCCCGATATGGCTGTTGTCGTCACCGGCATCGACGATCCGGCCATCCCGGTCGAATACGATCACGTATTGCACGTCGGGTTGTTGCAGGGTGGTTCGCGAGATCAAGGCGACCCGGCTGGCGTCGCCCTCGGCCATCGGTTCCGCGATGCTACTGGCGAACCGCGCCGCCAACCGCTGACCACGATCGAGCAATCCGTCCTTTGCCAATTGCCGGATCGCCGCATTGGAAAGAGCTATTACCTGCTGGTGACTGACTTGTTCGCCGTGGCGAAACGTGGCGAACAGGGCGAGCAGGAGGATCAGCAACGCGAGCAGGACCGATACCAATTGTCCGCGCAGGCTGCGCAGGAAATTTCCGGCCGACTTGCTCACCCCTGTTTCACTCCGATTACTGCGCTTTGCTGGGCGTTAGCCTAACCGAACGCCGCACGGTGCGCACCGGTCACGACTTCGGGCGCGAGCGCAGCAAGCGCTGCGTATCGGAAAAAATCCCGCGCAGGATGCGCAGCTCACGGGGATCGGGCTGGGCGCGCAGGAACAGCCGGCGCAGGCGCTGCGTGACCATGTCGGGCGCCTTGCCTTTGTGGAAGTCGATGTCGTCCAGCAGCGAACCCAGGTGGGCGAAAAAACTTTCCATTTCGCCGTGCGTCGCTGGCTGTTCGTCGGGATCGCCGGCCGGCGCGATCGCGGCAGGTTGGTGCGCCAGCCTGGCCACGCGCAATTCGTAGGCAATGACCTGGACTGCCGCGGCCAGGTTCAAGGAGCTGTAGTCGGGGTTGGCCGGGATGCAAATCGCGGCATGGCACAGCTGCAGTTCGTCGTTTTCAAGGCCAGTGCGCTCGCGGCCGAACACCAACGCCACCTGGCCCGTCGCCTGCGCGTCCAGCAAGCGTTGGGCGCCCTCGCGCGGCGTCAATTCGGGCATGGGCACCGTCCGATGCCGGGCGGTCGAGGCCAGTACCAGTCGACAATCCGCCACCGCGCTGGCCAGGCTCGGGTGGATCTCGGCCACATCCAACAGGTCATTGGCGCCCGCAGCGAGCGCATAGGCCTCGCGGTCCGGAAAGCGCTCGGGCGCAACCAGGCATAGCCGGCTCAGCCCCATCGTCTTCATCGCCCGCGCCGCCGAGCCGATGTTGCCCGGATGCTGGGTACCCACAAGCACAACCCGCAAAGACTCACTCATCCTCCAATGATAATCCCTGTAGGAGCGGCTTCAGCCGCGATGCTCTTCCTCCAATTCCGCCCCGAACCCACTCGGTTCCAATCCCGACCCCACCACCAAGCTGCTATCATGCGACCCGCGCGGGCAATGACCCGGCATGGTTCTTCATAAAACTCAGCGGATGTGGACGGGAAGCGAATGCAAAAACCTGTCATTAATGTGATGGTCAAGGCCGCCCGCCAGGCGGGTACCGTGCTCCTGCGCCATATGAGCAAGCTCGACAGCCTCAACGTCTTCGAGAAGGGCCGGCAGGATTACGCCAGCGAAGTGGATTCGCTCGCCGAGACTGAAATCATCCGCGAGCTTCGCCGGGCCTTTCCCGATGTCGGCATCCTGGCCGAAGAATCGGGCGCAATGGGCAAAGGCAAGCAGACCTTCATCATCGATCCGCTCGACGGCACCTCCAACTACCTGCGCGGCATGCCGCATTTCTGCGTGTCGATCGCCCTGGTTGAAAACGGCGAGCCCACGGATGGCGTCATCTTCGATCCGCTGCGCAACGAGCTGTTTACCGCAAGCCGCGGCGCAGGGGCCACGCTCAACGACAAGAAACTGCGTGTCGGCGAACGCAAGGACCTGATCGGCAGCATGCTGATCACCGGATTTCCGCCGCGCGAGCGGCCCCGCCTGGCGGCCCAGCTGGTAACCGTCGGCAGCCTGCTGGTCGAGGCCGAAGACATCCGCCGCAGCGGCTCCGCCGCCCTGGATCTCGCCTACGTGGCGGCCGGCCGGGCCGACGCCTATTTCGAAGCCGGGGTCAAATCCTGGGACATCGCTGCCGGCGTACTGCTGGTGCGCGAAGCCGGCGGCCGGGTCTGCGATTTCCGCGGCCGTGGCGAGCAACTTCTCAATGGCGGCCAGGTAGTGGCCGGCAACCTCAAGATGGTCGATGCCCTGCAGAAAGCCATCGTGAAAACCGGCTACGCCAACGCCTTCAACGCCTGACCCCAGCCACCTACTGTAGGAGCGGCTTCAGCCGCGAATGCTTTTCGACAACAGCATCGCGGCTAAAGCCGCTCCTACATTACGGCAAGAAAAAAGCCGCGCATTGCGCGGCTTTTTTCTTTTCGCCAACCCGTGGCTCAGGGCCGGCGCGCCAGCTCCGAGTCGTCGCGCAGGCGCGGCATCAGGTCCTGCTTGTTGGCGCCGAGCATCTGCAGCAACGGACAAGCGACGAAGATCGACGACAACGTACCGATTACGATACCGATGATCTGCGACTCGGCCATGCCGCGCAACGACGCGCCAGCGAAGAAATACAGCGCGAGCACGGTCAGCAAGGCCACGAAGGAAGTGATGATCGTGCGCGACAGGGTCTGGTTGATCGAGCGGTTCAACACTTCGACCGGCGAGAGTTTGTGCAGCGTGCGGAAGTTTTCACGCACGCGGTCGAAAACCACGATGGTGTCGTTGATCGAGTAACCCATCACCGACAGGACGCCAGCCAGCACGGTCAGGTCGAACTCATGCCCGGTTAAGGCAAACCAGCCCGCGACCAGCACCACATCGTGCAGCGTGGTGACCAGCGCCGCGATGGCGAACTTGAGCTCGAAGCGAACCCAGACATACGCCAGGAAGCCCAGCACCACGAACATGGCCGCGTACATGCCATTGATCGCCAGCTCCTTGCCGATCTGCGGACCGACCGCTTCGCTGCGCAGCAGCTTCGCCGGATTGTCCGCAGTCTGCACAGCGCGCGCGATCGCTTCACCGCCGCGCGCGGCATCGCCGTCGCCGGCGCGCGGCTTCATGCGGACGACGACATCGTTGCCGGTGCCGAAGGTCTGCACGATCGCATTCTCGAAGCCGGCCTGGTGCAGGCGCTGGCGCACCTGCTCGACTGCGACCGGCTTGACGAAGCGCAGCTCGGCTACCGTGCCGCCGGTGAAATCGAGCGCGTAGTTGAAACCGTTGATCGCCATGGCGCCGAAGGCGACGACCATGATGATGAATGCGATGGCGAGCGACGCCAGCCGCACCCGCATGAAATTGAAGCTGCTGTTCGAAGGAAAGAGTTCCACGTCGGCTCCGTATCGGAATCAGATCGAGATCTTGGCCAGCTTGCGCTTGTGGCCGTAGATCAGGGTGGCGATGCCGCGCGATACCGAAACCGCGGTGTACATCGAACTAAGAATGCCGACGATCAGCGTGATGCCGAAGCCGCGGACCGGACCGGAGCCGAATGCGGCCATCGCGATGCCACCCAGCAATGCGGTGACGTTGGCGTCGGCGATGGTGCCCGAGGCCTTGTCATAACCGGCGGCGATACTGGCCAGCGGCGTATTTCCGATGCGCAATTCCTCGCGAATTCGTTCGTTGATAAGCACATTGGCGTCAACCGACATGCCGACGGTCAAGGCGATACCGGCCAGGCCCGGCAAGCTCATGGTCGCGCCCATGAAGGACATGACTGCAACCACGATCACCAGGTTGAGCAGCAGCGCGGCATTGGTAACCAGGCCGAACGTCTTGTAGTAGATGACGAAGAAGACCAGCACGAACAGGAACGAATACATCACCGCCTGGCTGCCGCGGCGCACGTTGTCGGCGCCCAGGCTGGGTCCGACGATGCGCTCCTCGACGATCACCATCGGCGCGGCCAGCGAACCGGCACGCAACAGCAGCGACAGCTGCTGGGCTTCTTCCATGCTCGAAAGTCCCGTGGTCTGAAAATTCTTTCCGAATACGCCCTGGATGGTCGCCGCGCTGATCACTTCCTCGGTGACGCGGGAAGTACGCACTTCCTTGCCATCGACCACCTTCACGTCGGGGATGGTTTCGATGTACACGGCCGCCATCAATTTGCCGACGCTGTCCTGGGTGAACTTGAACATCTTGTCGCCGCCGAGCTTGTTCAACTCGATGGACACCGCCGGCGTACCGCTTTCGGGATCGAGCAACGAGCTCGAGTTGACCAATTGGTCGCCGGTTACGATCGTCCGCTTGGACAGCAGGATCGGCACCTGCTTGCCGTCCGGGCCCAGCTCGCGCATGAAATACAGGCGCGCTTCCGGAGGAATCCGGCCCGAGTCGCGGGCAGCGTAAGCGTCGGGGCCAGCGGAGAGCACCGCGCGGTACTCCAGGGTGGCGGTGGCGCCGATGAGTTTCTTCGCCTCGGCGGTGTCCTGCAGGCCGGGCATCTGCACGACGATGCGACCGCTGCCCTGGCGCTGGATCACCGGTTCGGCGACGCCCAGCGCGTTGATTCTATTGCGCAGCGTGCTCATGTTCTGTTCGACGGCATCGTCGGTGATTTGCTTGATCACGGCGGCCGGAATGTTTGCCAGCAGATTGGTTGGCTGCGCGTTGTCGGGGGTGATGACCAGCTCCGGCGCGCTGCTCGCGATCTGGTTGCGCGCACGGTTCACGTCTTCGGCGCGCTTGAGCTGGATCTGGATGCCGGCTGGCGTGCGCGAAACCGCCGCGTAGGGAATCTGGTTTTCGCGAAGCACCGCGCGGATCTCGTCCAGGAAGCCCTCGGTGCGTTTCTCGAGCGCCGCCTTCTGGTCCACTTCCATCAGGAAGTGCACGCCGCCCTGCAGATCGAGACCGAGCGACATCGGCTGGCCGCCGATCGCTTGCAGCCAACCGGGGACCGTCGAAGCCAGGTTCAACGCCACCGTGTAGCCGGTGCCGAGCGTGGGACGGATCAGATTGGCGGCCGTTGCCTGCACATCGGTGCTGGACAGGCGCACGATCAGGCTGCCGTCCTCGATGGCGACTTGCTTGTACGCCACGCTGTTGGCCTTGAGCAATGTCTCGACGCGGGTAACCAGCGGAGCATCGATCGTCGCGCCACGGTTTGCCGTGACCTGCACTGCAGGATCTTTCGGATACAGGTTTGGCATCGAATACAGGGCCGTGAAAATCAGCACGACCGCCATGACGACGTATTTCCAACGGGCAAATTCAAGCATGGTAGAAACCGCCAGGGCCCGATGGGCCGGTGAATGAACTAATGGAGACGATTCAAGCCGACTTCAACGTGCCCTTGGGCAGGACGGCGACGATGGCCGCCCTCTGCAGTTTGACGCTGACCCGATCGGCGATTTCCACGGTGATGAAGTTCTCGCCAAGTTCTTCGACCCGGCCGGCGATGCCGCCATTGGTGATGACCTCGTCGCCCTTGGCCAGCTTGGCGATCAGCTCGCGATGTTCCTTGGCGCGCTTCATCTGCGGGCGAATCATGAAGAAGAACATTGCGCCGATGAACAGCAGCGGCAGCAGCAGACTCGTATACGGGCTGCCCTGGGCGGCCGGTGCGGCCTGGGCGGCGGCGGGGGAAATCAGCAAGTCGAGCAAGGACATGGGTCAAATCCGATAGGAATCAAAGCGCGCAAGTATGCCACACCCCCACCCCCCACCCAATAACCCAACCCCGTAGGAGCGGCTTCAGCCGCGATGCTCTTGGCTTTTCGCGCCTCTATTCACCGCCCAGAACTCCCGCGCGGCCGCCGGAGGTGGGCATCCTCCGCCGCGTCCACTCGAAAACATCCTGTTTTCCAGTGGCCGCCGCTCCTG
>JBAZBG010000045.1:0-9936 GCA_041671585.1 Arenimonas sp.
GCAGGTCGAGGATGCCGAAGCCTTCCATGCACTGCTGTTGCTGGTAGCTGATGTCGTTGTCGGCGAAATACTTGCGCTTGATCAACAGGCCCAGGATGTTCAAGCCCAGGCCTTCGCTCAATTTCGCCACGTCGACCGCCTGCAGTTGCGCATCGATCTGTTGCTCGCCCTGGGTGACGTCGATCGCCAACGCCTGTGTCTGGCAGGTCAGGTCGCAGCCATAGCCAGCTGCGGTGCTCTTGGTGGTGCTGGCTGCCGCGCCGAGTTCCGCGGCAATGGCGGCGAAACTTTCCCGCGGAATCGAGGGCTGCTCATTGGCGTCCGGGTCCGGATAGGCGGCGAGTAATGCAGGAAGTTGCCCGGCGTCCTGACCGGCGGCAGCGCGCGCGGCGATGGTTTCCTGCAGCCGGTAACGCGCGTCGCGCGCCAGGTTGCGGATCAACGATGGCTTGATCAGCGCGGACACTTCCTCGCGCGTCAGTCCGGTCGGCCTGAGGTCGTAGCGGCGTTCCATGAAGCCGGTCGCTTCGGTCGGATCGGTGCCGATGTGCGCGAGCGGAATGACTTCGATCTTCCATTCCACGTCGGGCGACGGTTTGCCCGGCGCACTCGCCTGCTGCTCTGCGCGATTGGCCGGGTGCGGGCCATGGCAGCCCTGGCAGCGCGCGTCGAACAGGGTCTTGCCGCGCGCGGCCAGCGCCTGATCGATGCTGCCCAACCATTGTTCGGGCCAGCGCGGCGGGGTGAGCTTTTGCAGCGTGTGTTCGATCTTGCCCAGGTTCGGCAGGTTCACCGAACTCAGGAAACGTTGTTCGCTGGGCAGCGGGTTGCCATAGGTGTCGGTCATCCGGATCACGGCGCCGACGCCCAGCGCCTCGCCGATATTGCGCGCCAGTGGCTGCTTGACCGAGCCGTTGTACTGCACCCAATCGAACTTCCAGATATTCCACACGTAGGGATAGCTGACTGGCGCGACCCCTTCCTGGTAGTTGCCGGGGATCAGGTGGTCGCCGAACACCGTGTTGGCAATGCGACCCAGCGCATCGGTCCTGCCGAATCCTTCCTGCACCGGATACAAATGTCGGAACGGGCTGTTCTGTCCTTGCGTGGCGAAGGCTTCGATGGTCGCGGCCAGGTCCTTGTGCAGCGCCGACTTGCCCTCGGGATAGCGGGCGCCGATCACGCGCCGGGCGAAGCGATCGAACTTCATCGGATTGGCCCAGGTGGCGATCATCGCCGCCACCAGCGTCGGCCCGAACGCGCCGCGCTGCATGTCGGTGAACGCGTGCATCGCCTGGCCGCCGTCGATGCGAATGGCGTAGGTCTTGCCATCCTTCTTCGCGTGGATCTCGCCGGTGTGGCAAGCCGCACAGGTGATATCGAGTACATCCTGGCCGAGCGCCGGATCGAAATGGCGGGTGAGGCCCACCGGCAAGCGATCGGGATTGGCTGCGCTGGGCTTGGGGTCGACGATGAAGCGGTAGCGCTGCAGGTGCTCGGGCTCCGCGAAGCGCGCCTCGCTCAAGGGCATTTCCAGGTTGACGAACCAGGAATAACGCAGCGGCGTGATCAGCGCGCCCTGCGGCATGGAAGTGCCCTGCGCTGTGTAGTAATAGGTTTGCCGCTCCGGCGATTCGGCGGTGGTGCCCCAGCCTTGGTCCAGGTACACGTAGGAGTCGACCGGTTCGTACTCGGGCAGGGTCTGCGCCGGAACCACCACGAACAGCACGAACCCGATCACCGCCAGCACCACGGCGCCCGCCGCGAGCCAGGCGATCCATCTCAGCAGTCGGCCGAGAGTGATTCCGAAAATTCCGTCCAGCAGGCGCCGTAGCGCACCGCCTCGCGGCTGCGACAATTCTTGTGTGCCCGTCATTGCCCCGCTCCTCCCTGCCTGCCGGCGCTAACGTCGGCGTCCCTAAGTGGTCGATCCACGCACTTCCCCTGTAGCGATCATTAACCGATCGTTTCGCGGGAGGCAAGCTTTGCGCGTTCGCGGTTCCGACTGGCGCTAGAATTGCCCTCGAACGGATTCACCCTGCTTACGCGGAGGACTCGCGATGTCGCAAGCTGACCACCCGCCTACCGGTCCCGATCTGGCGCTTGGCGTGCCCCTGTCCAGCGTGCCGGCGTCGGGCGTGCTCGCCGGCCATGTCGATGATGCTGCGGTCCTGGTATCGCGACATGACGACGGCATCTTCGCCGTCAGCGGCAGCTGCACTCACTATGGCGGACCGCTCGCCGACGGCCTGGTGGTCGACGGCGAAATCCGTTGCCCCTGGCACCATGCCTGTTTCGACCTGCGCACGGGCCGGGCGCTGAAGGCGCCGGCGTTCGCTGCGCTGTCGAGATGGCGCGTCGAAATTGTTGGCGATACGGTATTCGTGCGCGAACAATTGGCTGCCGCCGAAGCAGTCGCTGGCGCACAACTGGGCGAGGCGCCGCAGCGAATCGTGATTATTGGCGGTGGCGCTGCCGGGTTTGCGGCCGCGGTCCGTTTGCGTGAACTTGGCTTCAGTGGACAGCTTTCGATGCTCAGCGCGGATGACTCCGCACCCTGCGATCGGCCGAACCTGTCCAAGGATTACCTGGCCGGCACCGCACCGGAGGATTGGATTCCCCTGCAGTCCGCCGAGTTCTATGCCGAAAAGCAAATCGACTTGCGCCTGGGCTGCGAGGTGACGGTCATCGATCCGAAATCGCGCAACGTACTCACCCGGGCCGGCGAAGCCATTCCGTACGATGCCCTGCTGATCGCCACTGGCGCCGAACCGGTGCGCTTCACCACGCCGTGGGCAACGCACCCGAAGGTGTTTAGCCTGCGTTCGCTGGCCGACGCGCGGGCGATCATCGCCGCCAGCGCCGACGCCAAGTCCGTCGTCCTGGTCGGCGCCGGTTTCATCGGCATGGAAGCGGCAGCTGCATTGCGCACGCGCGGATTGCAGGTGCACGTGGTGGCGCGCGAGGAAGTTCCGCTGGAGCGGAATTTCGGCCACGAGCTGGGCAGCCTGGTAACCCGGCTGCACCAGGAACACGGCGTGTTGTTCCACTGCAGGGCAACGGTCCAGGACTTCGACGGGCAATGCGTGACGCTGCAGGACGGAACGAAAGTTCCGGCCGATCTGGTGATCGTCGGCGTCGGTGTCAAACCGCGCATCGACCTGGCTGCCGCGGCCGGACTCGCCGTGCAGGATGGCATCCTGGTCGACGAACAACTGCGCACCTCAGTTGAGGGGATTTATGCCGCCGGCGACGTCGCCCGCTTCCGGCGCGGCTCCGACCTGCTGCGAATCGAGCACTGGGTCCATGCCGAGCGCCAGGGCCAGGCGGCCGCGGCCAACATGCTCGGCGCCGGCCAGGCGTTCACCGATGTTCCGTTTTTCTGGACCCACCATTACGACCTGGAGCTGCGCTACACCGGCCATGCGCAGGCATGGGACGACGTGCAGATCGACGGCACGCTGCTGGCGCACGACTGCACGGCGCGCTTTTTCCGCGATGGAAACCTGCTTGCCGCTGCATCGATCGGTCGCGACCGGGAGAATCTTGCCATCGAAGCGCAATTGCGCCGGGACTGATCGCGCATCAGCGATTTTCCTCTGCCGCGCCGGCCAGCTGCTGGATCGTGAGCATCACGAATTCATCGGGTTTGAGCGCCGCGAAGCCGATGTGCAGGTTGACGTGACCCATCTCGACGTCTTCCGGCCGGGTCGTGCTGCCGTCGCATTTGACCAGGTAAGCTTCGCGTTCGCTCAGGCCCTGGAAAGCGCCATCGACGAACAGACGATGCATGAAGGCGTCGACCTGCTTCCTGATCCGCGCCCATAGCGCTTCGTTGTTTGGCTCGAACATTGCCCACTGCAGGCCGCGCGAGATGCTGTCTTCCAGGAAGTTGGCCATGCGCCGCACCGGTACGTGGTCGAATTCCGTAGTCATCTGGCCGACCCGGCGCAAGGTGCTCGCGCTCCAGCAAACGGCGCCCAGCTCGGGAAACATGCGCAGGCAATTGATGCCCTGGTGATTGAGACGGTCGCTCTCGTCGTCGTCCAGCAGGTAACCCAGGGCTTGCACATCAACCAGTCGCGCCCGGTTTCCGGAAGGCGCTTTCCAGACTCCACGCTCCATATCGGTGCGCGCATACAGGCCGGCGATGCCGCCGCTGGGAGGAGCGAGCCTTCGTTTGCCCTGGTCGTCGGCGAGGTAAACCCAGGGATAGTAGATCGCGGCATGCTCGGACTTCGGGAAATTCCTGCTGACGACGGTGGTCAGCAACTGATCGGGAGACTCTGCCGCGATCGGTGCATCCATGATGAAGAAGGCTCCGCGTTCGGCGCAGTAGTCCTGCGCCGCGGCAAGCACGTAACGGTCGTCGACGCCGGGAAGGCAGAGCAGGTTGAACAGGTCGACTTCTTCCAGTGCGTACAGGCCATGGCGGAGCGCCCGGTCGCCGAGTAGCGAGGATTGCGCGTCGGCAGTGCGCACGACATACGCCTCGGCGCCGCCGTTCTGGAAGAATTCGCGCACGGCGTAGCCCAACTCCGAGTCCGCTGCCTGCCCGCCGAACACGCTCCGGTAGTCGTCGAACGAAGTTACGTTCGCGGGAATGTTCATCGGCCCGTGGCAGGCCGTGCCGACGAATGCAGTCACCGAAGTGCTTGCGCCGGGAATTGACTGCACGCCAGCGGCCGGGACTTCGGGCAAGCTGCCGCTGAAATCGACGGGACCAGGCATGACCTTCTCCTTGGGATTGAAGTGTGCTCCTGAAACCACGCGGGATCGCGCCCGGAGCGGACGCGCGTCGCGGCCTAGGCCAGACTCGGTTCGTCCAGGCACAGGCAATTGCGGCCGGCACTCTTGGCGCGATAGACCGCGCGGTCGGCGGCCCGATACAGGCCGTCGGCGTGGCGATGCACGATCGGGTCGAATTCGGCGAGGCCCAGGCTCACCGTTACCGGCAATCGAATGCCATCCAGTTCGAAGGGTTGCCTGGCCAGTTCTTCACGGAATACTTCGGCGCGCCGTGCGGCGGCAGACAGTTCGTGGCCATCGAGGACGACACCGAATTCCTCGCCGCCCAAGCGCGCCGCCAGGCCGCCTTCGCCACTGAACTGCGCTCTGAGGCGCTCCGCGATGGCAATCAGGCAAGCGTCGCCAACCGCATGTCCGTAGGTATCGTTGATCTTCTTGAAATAGTCGATGTCGAGCAACAACAGGCACAACGGTGCGCCGGTGGACTGCGCGCGCTGAGAGGCGTTGGCCAACACGTCGGCGAAATGGCGTCGATTGGCCAGCTCGGTAAGCGGATCGATCCGGCTTTGCTGGGCGAACAGGTCACGCTGATCGCGCAGGACCTGGTCCAGGTCGAGGCGTTCCTGGTAGTCGGCATGGCTGCGCAGCAACGAGATGACCACGTAGATCAAATACACGGACATGACCAGCGCAACGGCGCGGTCGTGCGGGTCGCCCCAGAGCAGCACCAGGCCTGGCAGATACAGCGCCGCGATGCCCACCAGCGCGAAGCCGCGGCGCATGCTGTAGGTGTGCGCAAACGCGATCGCCAGGCCAAGCGTGGTCAGCAACGCCGCCGTGCGTGCCGGCGCGAACGCGGGGTCGAGCATCGTCCAGAGGAATACGCCGCCCCACAAGGTCGTGGTGGCGATCACGATCAGCCAATGCACCTGCAACCAGGAGAACAAACGCGAGGCATCGGCTGCGCGCGGCGGACGCCTGGCAAAACGCGCCATGGCCAGCGCAGTGAAGGCCAGCACCAGCAGCCAGCTGGCCGTCGGCGCGCGCGAGAACGCACCGCCATAGTTGCCCACGACCATCCACGCAGCGAGGTAGAACAAACCGCCGATCAATGCCCGCCGGTAGGTGTCCTCCACCTCCTGGGTGAGCCGGCGCGTCTGTATGGCGTTCATGGCGCCCCACGATACCGCAATCGGCCGCATGAGATGATGAACCCATGTCCGGACCTTTCCTACCCCATGCGGCTCAGCTGCCGCCCCAGGCCCAGATGGCAACGGCGCCGTTCACGAACATCGACTACCGGGCGTTCGCCGCCGACGTCGAAGCCTTGCACGCCGAACTGAAGGCCGACCTTGGCCAGGATGATTTCGTCCACCTGCTAAAGATGCAGCGCTGGGGGCGAACCTGCACCGTGCTTGGTTATGCGGTGGCCTGGCTGGGGATCAATCCGGCGGCAGCGCTACTGATCGGGATAGGCAACATGGGCCGCTGGTCCAGTGTCACCCATCCGGTGATGCACCGCGGCTACGACGCGATCGCCAATGTTCCCGAGCGCTACACCAGCCGGAAGTTCGCACTGGGCTGGAGGCGCTATCTGGACTGGCTGGACTGGCTGCATCCGGATGCGTGGGCGCATGAACACAACCAGCTGCACCACTACCATACCGGCCAGCGCGAGGACCCGGACATCGTCGAGCGCAATGCCTGGTTCATTCGTCATCGCTCGGTGCCGCGCGTCATCAAATGGTTGCTCGTCGCGCTGCTGATGATGACCTGGAAGATCAGCTACTACGCGCCGAACACGTTCTGGGCCTTGAAGCAGCACCGGAAGATCCGGGCGCAGACCGTGGCGCAGGCGAAGTCGCAACCCTTGCCGACGATGGGCACCGTCAAGCGCTGGGCGATTCCCGGCGAGCGGGTGATGCTGCCGGTCACGCCCTGGGGCGTGGAGTTCTACCTTCGTTGCGTGCTGCCCTATGCGCTGGTTCGCTTCGGGCTGATTCCAGCGTTGTTCCTGCCCTTGGGCGTCGGCGCCTGGAGCGCGGTGCTGATCAACTCGCTGCTGGCGGAAGTGGTGGCCAACGTGATCACCTTCGTGACCATCGCGCCGAATCACACTGGCGACGACCTGTATCGGTTCGACAGCGGCTGCAGCAGCCGGGCTGAGTTCTATGTGCAACAGGTGGCCGGCTCGGTGAATTATCCCGGAGGCACCGATGCCAAGGATTTCATGCTCGGCTACCTGAACTACCAGATCGAACACCACGTCTGGCCGGACCTGCCCTTGCTCAAGTATCGACAGGCTGCGCCGCGGTTGCAGGCGATCTGCCGAAAGCACGGCGTGCCGTACATCGAGGAGAGCGTGTTCAAGCGCTTCGGCCGCCTGTGGTCGATCATGATGGGCGACAGTGAAATGTTGCGCGGGGATACGCGCCCGGCGGCTGTCCCACTTCGCGAGGTTTGAATCTCATCGGCCGCACGGCCGATGAGGTTCGTGGTCGGTATCGCCAGTGCCTCAACTGTTTGCCGGGGGGACAGCCGGCGGCGCTGTCGAAGCCGCTTTCCGCGTACGCAGCGCGCGCCAGTGGCCGCCCTTGAGCCACGCGCGCAGCCCCCAACGCAGCCAGCCGAGCACGGCATTGGCAAGCCAAAGCGCCCAGGCCAGCATCGCGGCGCGATACAGCCACATCGGCACGCTGATGGCGCCAGCCTGGGGCAGCGCATCGCTGCTCTGATCGGCGAACCAGCGCAGCACGCCGTCGCCGCCGATCGGATTGACGATATGCATGTCCGGCCGGCCGAGCAGGCCATTGGGAATCGCGTAGATCAGCGCGCCGGCGGCAGCCAGGGTGAGCCCGGCAAGTAGCACCTGCATGGCATCGAAGCTGAATTTTCCCTTGACGGTGTCGCCGTGGCGTTCACGCCAGGCCAGTGCGAATAGCCAGGCCACGAAGATCGCCAGTCCGATCCAGGAAAACGTCGAGAAGCCGATGCCGAGGAACAACCAGTCGCGAAGCCTGAGCGGCGTCCAGCCGAGCTTCGACAGGCCGTAGGCGACCAGCAGCAACACCAGCAGCTCGCCCCAGTACAGCACCGCGGGTCCGGACTGCGGACCGTGCGTGGCCAGCACCCAGCGGTTGTCGGGCAGCGCCAGCCCCATTTCGATGTTGGCCGCGGGCAATCCGAGCGCCACCGCCGCCGTGCGATTGTGCAAGCCGACGCTGTTCTCGTCGCGGAATCGAACTTGATAGTGCTGCTCGCCCGGTTGCACCGGCAGGCTGAGCGTGCCGCCTTCCAGGCGCAGGCTCAGCGATTCGCCGTTGCGGGTTACCGCCAGCAACTCGGCCTTTTCCGGCAAGGTCAGCACGCGCTCTCCACCCTGGCTGGCGCGTAGCTGGAAGTTCAGCGTGTATTCGCTGGCGCGCTGGCCGACCGAACTTTGCAGCTGCACCTTGTCGATGGCCTGCGTGCTGCCAGCGACGGGCGCGGGTTGCGTGACGGCAATGTGCAGCGACTCGCCCGGCAGGGGATGGAAAACGAATTCATGCCACTGGTCGTCGGCGTCGTCGTGCTGCGGAACGCTCTCCGGCACGCCCGCGAATTGCGCGCGCCACAGCGGGCTGACCCTGACGCGCCAGACTTCGGCGTGATCGGCCAGGTCGGGAGCGCTCAGCGAGAGCTGGTCGGCCTTGTCCAGCGTCGCATCCCAACTGGCGCTGTCGGCGCCATCGGGCAGGGGAATTTCCAGCAGCCCCTTGCGAACCAACAGGCCCGGCGTGATCACGCGTTCGCCGGTAATCACCGGCAGCTTCACACTGAAGCCGCCGACCTTGGGCGCGACGCGGTTCACGACGCTGCTCACCGTCCAGTCCAGGCCCAGGGTGATGCTGCGTTCGACGCGCGCGTACGGCGGAAACTCTTGCGCCGGAGCGCTGGCGCTGCGCTCGTCCCCCTGGCTGCGCAGCCGATTCAGGCTTAGGGTTTCGGTCAGCAGGCGCGCGTCGGTGATGCCGGTGGCCTGCCAACCGTCCCCGGAAAACTCGATGGCATGCGGCGTCATTGGAAACGCCAGCGCCACGCGGTCGCCGCTGATGCGGTAGAACAGTTGCACGCGGTGCACGCCGCGTTCCAGGGGCAGGTTGAAACCGAGGTCGCTGCGGGCCACGCCCGGCACTGCCACGCCGTCGACCTGCACGCTGTCGAGTGAGAGACTTTTGGCGTCCATCGGCACCGGCACGCCGATCCGGGTTCCGGCATGGATGTCCAGGGTCACCTGCAACTGCTCGTCGCGGGCGTCGACGCGCGCGTTGGCGATGGTCGCGCAATCGGGCGCGCATTCGGGCGCCCGGGTCAGGCGATTTCTGAGCTCCTGCAGTATCTGGTTGTCCGGCTCGGAACTGGCCTGGGCATCGATCGGATTGCCGGTGGCGATCAGCGAAATCAGCAACAGCGAGGCAAGCGCCGGGGTTTTTCGTTGCGGCAACTTCGGCGGCTTGACGCCGCCCAGACGCAGCAGCAGCCAGGCCAATGCGACGACCGCCAGCACGCGCAACAGGCGAGTCAGCCAAGGTGGCGAAATGAGCAGGCGCACCGATTGCTCGGCGGTGACCGGCCCGCCCCAGCTCAATTGATAGCTCTGCCCGCCACGCCAGTTCGGCAGGCCGCGGCCGGCTTGCACGACAGTGGTCTGGCTGTAGCTGTCCATGACTTTGGTGCGGCTGATGCGCGAGCCGGTGACAATAACCGTGTCGAGCGCCTCTGCATTTTTTCGAAGTGGCGGGGCCTGGATCGCTACCGGCGAAGGCGTGTCGTAAACCACCGGCGGCTCCTCTGCGGCATCGGCTGCCGAGGCTGCGGCATCCGCTGCCGAGGCTGCGGCATCGGCGCTCATCGCCGCATCGCCTTCCATTGCACCCGCGTCGGCAGGCGCCGACGCCGGCTCTATCGCGTACACGGTTTCTTCGCCGAGCTCCGCCATCGGGTAAGTCGGCTGCACGATGCTGCCTTCCAACTGCGGGTATAGCGCCATGCGCAACTGCGCGGCGGCGAAGAGCACGACGAATAACGCCAGCACCAGCAACGCGAGCTTGCGCGCCAGAGCGCCCAGGCGCTGCAAGCGGCCCTCGGGCAGCACACGCACCAACAACGCGAGCGCAAGCACGATGCCGAGCGAGTACAGCGGCGCGT
>JBAZBG010000046.1:0-9900 GCA_041671585.1 Arenimonas sp.
GCGAAACCCGAACCGCCGGCTACCTGGCGAAGAACCCCAATGGCAAGGTGCCGTTGCTGGAATTGGCGGACGGCCGCACGCTCGCCGAGTCCAATGCCATCCTGTGCTATCTGGCCGAAGGCTCCGATTACTTGCCTGGCGATCGCTGGCAGCGCGCGCAGGCGCTGCAGTGGATGTTTTTCGAGCAATACAGCCACGAGCCCTACATCGCCGTCGCTCGCTTCATCATGGGCTGGTTGCCGCAAGACCATCCCCGTCGCGCTGAGCTGCCGCGCCTGCGCGAGCGAGGGTACCAGGCACTGGATGTCATGGAAAAGCGCCTGGGCGGAAGCGAATTCTTCGTCGACGGCGGCTACTCGGTTGCCGACATCGCGCTCTATGCGTACACGCATGAAGCCCCTATGGGGGGCTTCGAACTTACTACTTATCCGGCGATCCAATCCTGGCTCGCGCGGGTCGAATCGCAACCCGGGTTTGTCGCGCATCGCTATTGATGCCGCCAGCCATTCAATCCAGAAAGAGATCCCATGTCCGCTGTCCCCACGCTCATCCCGGCCCGCCAGAAAAACGTCAACCGCGCCCAGGTCTGCGACGAAAACTTCACCGAGTTCGTGCGCAGCTGGAGCGGCAAGCCGGCGCCCAGGCCGCAGCCGGATGCGCCGATATTGCCGGGCAGCGCCTGCACCGCGGCTGATTTCCTCCAGTTGTTCGAATCGCAGCTGATATCGCGGCACCTGGACCTGATGGCGCGCGTGTTGCGCGTGCAACAGAAGGTCTTCTACACCATCGGTTCGTCCGGCCATGAAGGCAACGCCATGGTCGCGCGGCTGACGCGGCATACCGATCCGGCATTCCTGCACTATCGCTCGGGCGGATTCATGGCCGAGCGTTTCCGCAAGTTGCCGGGCATGGATCCGATCATGGATTCGGCGCTGAGTTTCGCCGCGAGCAAGGAAGATCCGATTTCCGGCGGCCGGCACAAGGTTTGGGGCAGCAAGCCCTTGTGGGTGCTGCCGCAGACCTCGACCATCGCCTCGCATCTGCCCAAGGCCCTGGGCACGGCAGTGGCGATCGAGCAGGCCCGGCGAATCGGGCACACGTTGCCGGTTCCCGCCGACTCCATCGCCATCTGTTCGTTCGGCGATGCCTCCAGCAACCACGCGACGGCGCAGACTGCGTTCAACGCGGCGGCCTGGACCGCGTACCAGCAACTGCCGGCGCCTGTGCTTTATGTGTGCGAGGACAACGGCATCGGGATCTCGGTGAAGACGCCGAATGGCTGGGTCGCCAGCGCCTTCCAGAATCGCAACGGACTGGACTATTTCTACGCCGACGGCCTGGATATCGCTGCAGGATATGGACAGGTGGCGCGCGCGGTCGAACATTGCCGGAAGACGCGCCGGCCGACGTTCCTGCATCTGGGTACGACCCGCGTCATGGGCCATGCCGGCACCGATTTCGAAATCGAATGGCGCAGCTTCGAGGAACTGATGGCGGTTGAAGCCAGGGACCCGCTGCTTCGCTCGGCGGAGATTGCGCTGACCTCGGGACTGATGAGCACCGATGATGTGCTTGGCCTGTACGAATTCACCCGAGCGAAATGTTTCGCTGCCGCGGAGGAGGCCGATTCGCGCCCGAAGCTGACCAGCCTGGCCGAGGTGATCGCGCCATTGGCGCCTTACACACCCGCCAAGGTCGCCACCGAAGCCAGCCGTTTCGACTACGCCGACAAGCGGCTGGCCGTCTTCGGCGGCGAGCAGAAGTTGCCGGAAAATCAGGCGCCGCGCCATCTGGCGATCCTGATCAACAACGCCCTGCACGATCTGTTCTGCAAATACCCGGAGACGTTGTTGTTCGGTGAAGATGTGGCGCAGAAGGGCGGTGTGTACACCGTGACCAAGGGGCTGCACAAAGCCTTCAAGGGTGCGCGCGTGTTCAATACGCTGCTCGATGAAACGATGATCCTCGGCCTGGCCCAGGGTTTCTCCAACATGGGCATGCTGCCGCTGCCGGAGATCCAGTACCTTGCGTATTTCCACAACGCTTGCGACCAGATTCGCGGCGAGGCCTGTTCGTTGCAGTTCTTTTCCAACGACCAGTACCGCAATCCGATGGTCATGCGGGTCGCGTCGCTCGGCTACCAGAAGGGTTTCGGCGGACATTTCCACAACGACAATTCGATCACGGCGCTGCGCGACATTCCGGGCCTGGTGATTGGGTGCCCGAGCCGCGGCGACGATGCGGCGATGATGCTGCGCACCATGACCGCCCTGGCGAAGGTGGATGGCCGCGTCTGCGCTTTCCTCGAGCCGATCGCGCTGTACATGACCAAGGATTTGTACGAAGCCGGCGACGGCCAATGGCAAACCACCTATCCGTCGCCGGAGTTGGCGCTGGTCCTCGGCGAAGAGCGCGTCTACGCCCCGGAAGCCGACGACCTGGTGATATTCAGCTTTGGCAACGGCGTGCCGATGAGCCTGCGGGCGGCCCGGGAAATCGAGAAGCAACGCGGCTGGAAAGTGCGGGTCGTCGACCTGCGCTGGCTGCTGCCCCTCAACGTGGAGGCGATCGCGCGGCACGCGGCCGCATGCAAGCGCATCCTCGTGGTCGACGAGGGGCGGCGCAGCGCCGGCGTGGGCGAGGGCATCATCACCGCTATCGTCGAGGCCGGGCAGGGCGCCAAGCCGGTGCGCCGGGTGGTGGGCGTGGATACATTCACACCGCTCGCCGGCGCGGCCCTGCTGGTCCTGCCGAGCGAAGCGGACATCGTCGCCATGGCCGGAGAACTTGCCTGACCACGTTCACTCAGCTGGCGGCTTTCGCCCTGTCCGGTTGACCTATACTGTTCGCATGAGCCAGTCCCGGCCCCAAACCATACTGTTTGCCGATGTCAGCGGCAGCACTCGCCTGTTCGAGACCAAGGGCGATGTCGAGGCGCGTCGCCTGATCGCCTCGGTGCTCGATGCGCTGACGGCGGTGTGCGTGCAATACGGCGGTCGCCTGATCAAGACGATCGGCGATGAGATCATGTGCACCATTCCCAACGCGCTGGACGGCGTGCTGGCGGCCTGCGACATGCAGCGGAAGATGGCGCGCGACATCAATTTCGTGCGCGACAACCTGGCGGTGCGCATCGGACTGCACCACGGCAATGCCCTGGAAGAAAATGGCGACGTCTACGGCGATGCCGTCAACGTCGCCGCGCGCATGGCCTCGCTGGCCAAGCGCGAGCAGATCGTAACCACGGCGGCAACGATCAATGGCATCAGCGGCGGCTTGCCGGAAACACGCAGCCTGGGCAAGGCGCGCGTCAGCGGCAAGCTGCTGGCGATCGAAATCGTCGACGTGGTCTGGCAGGAGGACACCTCCGGCATGACCATGGTGCAAAGCGCCATCCGTCTCGGCGATGGTCCGGGGGCGGCCACTGGCGGCAGGCTGATCCTGCGCCACCGCGGCAAGCTGATTGAATTGAACGAGAATTCCGAGCCGTTCATGATGGGCCGCGAGACGACCAACAATCTGGTCGTGGAAGCCGACTGGGTCAGCCGGACGCACGCGCAGATCGAATTCAAGCGCGGCCATTTCATGATTACCGACCGTTCCACCAATGCGACGTATGTGTGCATCGGCCAGGATCCCGAATTGCGCGTGCACCGCGACGAGCTGCACCTGCGCAAGTCCGGCAGCATCAGCATGGGCCAGGCGGCCGCGATCAATACGCTGGACCTGATCCACTTCGATACCGACTGAAAAAAAGGCCGGCGATGCCGGCCTCGTTCTCCGATCGGCGCAATACGATCAGCCGCGCTTGGCCTTGATCGACAGGCCTTGTTCTTTCGGCGGCTCGACGCCGGGTGCGGTGGTGGGGGCCGGAGCGGTCCGGCTGCCCGGCAGCGGCTGGTAGCCAAATACGCCGCGCAGCAGACGTTCATTGCCAGCGTATTCGGCCGCGGTCGTCGGCACGAACTGGGTGGCGCCGAGCTCGCTGATCACCTCGAACAGCGAGTTGTCCTTGTGCAGCCGCAGCAAGGCGTCGGCGACTTTCTTGCGGACATCGGCAGGCACTTTCGGACTGGCTGAAAATGCGCGGCCGACGAAATCCCGCGACGTCGCCACCGGAATCAGGTTCGGGTAGGTCTGCGCGATGTAGCCCGGGACCATGGCGGCGTCGGTCTCCTCGGCGAATACCATTTCAACGCCATCCTTCCAGCTCGCCGCGACTGACTGGATTTCTGGTTGCGCGATCGGATTCTTGTACAGCTCGCCAAGCAGCAGGTAGCCCAGGCTGGGCGCGGACATGCTTGCGATCCGGCGACCGATAAGCCCGTTGGCGCCGCCGGCTTCGTTGCTCGAATCGACCAGCAGCACGAACTTGGTCGGATCGGCGACGCGCACCAGGGGAATGAAACGCTGGCGGTTGACCCGGTAGTCGGTGAAATGGGCCTCCTCGAACGCGAAGTCGGTGGCCGCGCCGCTGCGCATGTCGCGCCAGTACACGTGGTAATTGCCGGCGGTCTTGAGGACGAATCGATGACCGGTGGCTTTCGACAGGTAGGCGAGCAGGGGTTTGTAAACCTGTTGCGCCTGCGCCGGCGGGTAGTTCGGCTCGACCGTGACCGTGAAGTCGACGGCATCCGCCGCCCCGGCCAGGAACATTGAAAATACGGTGGCTATGGCGAGCTTGCAGCGGATCTTCATGGTTGTGCTCCTCTCGCTCGGGTATAGCAGAATGCGGACAATTCGCCAATCCCCTCGGCTGGCGTCGTGAAGCCGGTCACAGCGGACGCTGCAGCCCGTCAAGAAACTCGGGTAAGGCAACGGACTGATCCCCGATCCGGGCCGTCGGCAGCTGCTTGTCCAGTTGAACCACCGCCAGTGCATGCCGCGCTTCCGGGGCAATGCAGATGATGCTGCCAAAGGCGCCGCCGTGCTCATCGGTCAACGCGGCGCCCGGTTTGAGCCCCTCACCCGTCACCCGGGTCAATCCGCGTCGCGCCTGGCCGAGGTAATGCGTGCGGGCGACGATTTCCTGGCCGGGGTAGCAGCCCTTCTTCAAGCTGAAGGCATGCAGACGGTCGAGCGACAGCATCTGCGGGGTCCATGCCTCCCGCTGGTCCGGCCCCAGGCGCGGCAGGCCATGGGCGAGGTCGGCATTCCACCAGTTGGTGCTGGCTTCTGGGGATTCGACGCCCAATCCTGGGCTGGCTTCGGGCAGTAGCAGCAAATGGCGGCGAACCGCGTTGCCGCTGAAATCCAGCCGCCAGCCCGACTCCCGGTCGCCTTCGGCCTGGTGGCGCGGAAGCTCGTGCTCGTCAGGCGTCAGGTCGGCCGCCGGAACCAGATCGTTGATGCATTGCATGCGCACCTTGGTGCGAAATACGAAGCGCTGCAGGAGTGGCTGCAACTCGTCCGCCGGGTAGTCGAGCAGCACCGCGATAAACTCGTCCTCACTGAGTCTAAGCAGCGCGCACAGGCAAATCACTCTGCCCTTGGCGTTGAGCCAGCCATTCCATTGCCAGTTCCCGATCGCCAGGCTGCGCACATCGTTCATCGTCTGCGCTTGCAGGAAAGATGCTGCTTCCACGCCGCTAAAACCCAGCAGCGAGAGCCCGGAAAGCCGCGGAAACGGGCCTGTTGCGCGATTTGTCTTGAACGACATGGGGGCGGGACTTAACATATGAATATGGTTTCCACGACCCAGATGATAGGCGAAAGTCCGGCCTCGGCAGATAAACCCCGGGAACAAGAGCCGGTTGTTGCACCAGACGGCGCCGCCGCGCCCGAGCCCGACAAGCCGCTGGATCCCACCCGCTTCGGCGACTGGGAAAAAAACGGTCGCTGCATCGATTTCTAACGCGGCATCCGCCACGAACCTCCACCAGAACACGAAGAGCCCACCTATGGCAGCTCAGCAACGACCTTTGTCCCCGCACCTGCAGGTGTACAAACCGCAGCTCACCTCGATCCTGTCGATCGTGCACCGCGGCACGGGAGTGCTGCTCGGCCTGGCTGCGTTCGGACTGATGGCGTGGCTGCTGTCCACGGCGGGAAGCATCGAGGCGTTCGACCGTTTCCATGCCTTCGTCGGCTCCGCGCCCGGCCAGGTCCTGCTGGCGGCAGTCACCGCATCGATGGTCTACCACCTGCTCAACGGCATCCGCCACCTGCTTTGGGATATCGGCTGGGGCTTTGAACTGTCCGAGGCCTATGCCAGCGGTTGGATCGTGGTCGGGCTGACGGTGGTCATCACCTCGGCGCTGGTCTTCGTCGCCATGAATGCCGGCGGTGCCGCATGAATCTGCGCGATCCGCTCGCAATTGCCCGCGGCCTGGGCTCGGCCAAGGACGGCACGCAGCATTGGTGGGTGCAACGGCTCACCGCCGTCGCGCTGTTGTTGCTTACGCCCTGGTTCGTTTGGCAGGTGTTGGGCCTGATCGGCGCCGATCAATACGCAGTTCGCGAAACCCTGGGCCAACCCCTGAATGCGACGCTGCTGCTCGCCTACGTGCTTTCGATGTTCTGGCATGCCCAACTCGGCATGCAGGTGGTGATCGAGGATTACGTGCACGGCTGGTTCGAGATTGCGCTGCAAATCACCGTGAAATTCGCTTTTGCCTTCGGCGCGCTGGCCTCCGCCCTCGCGATCGGTCGCATCGTTTTCTCAGCCTGAGCCCAACATGACCACTGCCTACAAGATCACCGAACACAAGTACGACATGATCGTCGTCGGCGCCGGTGGCGCCGGCTTGCGCGCCACGTTCGGCCTCGCCGCCAAGGGGCTGCAGACGGCCTGCCTGACCAAGGTGTTCCCGACCCGTTCGCACACGGTCGCCGCGCAGGGCGGTATCTCCGCCGCGCTGGGCAACATGGGCGAAGACGATTGGCGCTATCACTTTTTCGATACGGTGAAGGGCTCCGACTGGCTCGGCGACCAGGACGCGATCGAATACATGTGCCGCGAAGCGATTCCGGCGATCATCGAGCTGGAACACTATGGCGTGCCGTTCTCGCGCACCGAGGAGGGCAAGATCTACCAACGCCCGTTCGGCGGCATGACCACCAAGTACGGCGAAGGTCCTCCCGCGCAGCGCACCTGCGCCGCCGCCGATCGCACCGGTCACGCGATCCTGCACACGCTGTATCAGCAGTCGCTGAAGCACGACGCGAAATTCTTCATCGAATACTTTGCGCTCGACCTGATCATGGACGACGAAGGCGCCTGCCGCGGCGTGCTCGCCCTGGACATGGCCGAGGGCACGCTGCACCTGTTCCGCGCACAGGGCGTGGTGCTGGCCACTGGCGGCTACGGCCGCGCCTATTTCTCGGCGACCTCCGCCCACACCTGCACCGGCGATGGCGGCGGCATGGCCTTGCGCGCCGGCCTGCCTTTGCAGGACATGGAGTTCGTGCAGTTCCATCCGACCGGCGTCTATGGCGCAGGCATGCTGATTACCGAAGGCGTGCGCGGCGAAGGCGGCATCCTGCGCAATTCCAATGGCGAGCGCTTCATGGAGCGTTATGCGCCGAGCGTGAAGGATCTTGCGCCGCGCGACATGGTCAGCCGTTCGATGACCATCGAGATTCGCGAGGGTCGCGGCGTTGGTCCGAAGAAGGATCACATCCATCTCGACCTGACCCATCTGGATCCGGCGGTCATCCACGAGAAGCTGCCTGGCATTGCCGAGACCGCGAAGATCTTCGCCGGCGTCGATGTCACCAAGCAACCGATTCCGGTGTTGCCGACCGTGCACTACAACATGGGTGGGTTGCAGACAAATTATCACGGCGAAGTGGTGACTCTGAAGGACGGTGATCCCAATTCCGTCGTCCCGGGCCTGTACTCGATTGGCGAAGCTGCTTGCGTCTCCGTGCATGGCGCCAACAGGCTTGGGTCCAACTCGCTGCTCGATTTGGTCGTGTTCGGCCGCGCGGTGGCCAACCGTTGCGCCGAGACCATCAAGCCGGGCATGTCGCACAAGTCGCTGCCGGCCTCGGCCTGCGACAAGTCGCTGGCCAACTTCGACAAGCTGCGCCATGCCAACGGCAGCCTGGCGACGGCGGAAATCCGCGACAACATGCAGCACACCATGCAGAACAATGCGGCGGTGTTCCGCACCGGAGAGACGCTGCGGGAAGGCGCACAGAAAATTTCGGAGGTGTACAGGTCGTTCGAGGATGTCCGGGTATCGGACCGCTCTTTGGTCTGGAATTCGGACCTGATCGAAACCCTCGAGCTGCAGAACCTACTTGGGCAGGCGGTGGCAACGATGGTGTCGGCCGAGAACCGCACGGAATCGCGCGGCGCGCATGCACGCGAGGACTTCAGCGCACGCAACGACGCCGAGTGGATGAAGCACACCCTCTGCTGGGTGGACGGGCAGGGCCGCACCAAGATTGACTATCGCCCGGTGCACCTGAGCGTCCTCACCACCGACGTCAGCGTCATCCCCCCCAAAGAACGCAAATACTGAGTTGTGTGTAGGAGCGGCTTTAGCCGCGATCCCCAACAGGGTGCGTAGGAGCGGCTTTAGCCGCGATTGCCGCCAAACACGAGTACTACAGCATGGCCGAGTTCACCCTTCCAAAAAATTCCAAGGTCAAGAAAGGCCGGCACTTCCCCGCGCCCTCCGGCGCGAAGAATGTCCGCAGCTTCAAGATCTACCGCTGGAACCCGGACGACGCCGAGAATCCGCGCACCGACACCTACGATGTCGACATGGACACTTGCGGCCCGATGGTCCTGCACGCGCTGATCAAGATCAAGAACGAAGTCGACCCGACGCTGACCTTTCGTCGTTCCTGCCGCGAAGGTATTTGTGGTTCCTGCGCGATGAACATCGACGGGACCAATACGCTGGCCTGCACCAAGGCAATCGACGAGTGCGGCAAGTCCGAAGTCCCGATCTATCCCTTGCCGCACATGCCTGTGGTCAAGGACCTGGTCCCGGATATGACCCACTTCTACGCGCAATACGCTTCGATCAAGCCGTGGTTGCGCACACAGAGCGCGGCGCCCGCGGCCACCGAGCGCCTGCAGTCGAAGGAAGACCGCGCCAAGCTGGACGGCTTGTACGAATGCATTCTCTGCGCCTGCTGCTCGACCTCCTGCCCGAGTTACTGGTGGAACGGCGAGCGTTACCTCGGCCCGGCCGTGTTGTTGCAGGCCCACCGCTGGATCCTCGATTCGCGCGACGAGGATACCGGCGCGCGCCTGGACGATCTGGAAGACCCGTTCAAGTTGTATCGCTGCCACACGATCATGAATTGCACGCGTACCTGCCCGAAGGGATTGAATCCCGCCAAGGCGATCGGCGAGATCAAGCAGCTGATGCTCAAGCGCCGTGGCGCCTGAGACCGTTGTGGCGGTCGGGCTGGCGAAGTGACCGAAGATGCCGTGCTCAAGCGCCTGCGCTGGCGTTGCCGGCGCGGGATGCGTGAACTGGATCAGCTGATGTTGCGTTACCTCGATCGCCGCTGGCCACAGGCCGATGACGGCGAAAGAGGCGTTTTCCTACGTCTGCTCGACTGCGAAGACGATAAGCTCTGGCAATGGTGCATGGGCCGCGAACGGCCCGACGATCCGGAGCTGCATGCCCTTGTCCAACGAATCATCGAGCTGCCGCATTGACTGGCGACCCTCGCCACTGCTGAGCGCGGCGCTGGTCTGCCTCGGCGCGCTGGCGGCGACCGCGCTCTGGTTGAGCGCCTTGCCGCTGGCCTGCAAGCTTCCGCTGGGCCTGCTTGCCCTCGGCCATGGCGGGTGGCTGGCGCGACGCGAGGCGCGGCGCAGGGTGTTTTCCGTGGAATGGAACCTTGATGGATCCGGGGTGGTCATGTGCCTGGCCGATCGTTCGCTGCCGTTGTCGGCGGTACGGGTGAATGTCCGCGGCCCCCTGGCCA
>JBAZBG010000047.1:0-9803 GCA_041671585.1 Arenimonas sp.
GCCGCAAGTTCGACGAGATCGAGCCCGAACTTCACCGCACGTGGGAAACTGCCAAGGGCAATTCACGTCTTGCGTGGGAGGATGCAAAAGGCGCAGTGCGCGACGGCTGGCACTACGTCGAACGCGCACTGCCTGGCGATTTCGATCGCGACGGCCGCTAAGGGATTGTGCGCAGTCCGATAGCGGGCGGAGGCAGATAGATGTGGGGGCCGCAGTGGCGACATTGCGGCCCGGATGCCGGATTTTCGGCGCGAAGCGGAAAACCTGGAGACTTTCGCCCGGCACATGGACGCCTATCCCCGTATCCACGTGCCGCAACCGGCCCGGGATTATTCGTCGGCGCGCGTGCTGACCATGGATCGGATCGCCGGCGAGAAAGTGACGAGGATTTCCGAGCTGCGTGCGGCGTTCTGGTCGCGAGCAGCTTTCTCAGCGATCGCAAGCCGCAGCCGAAAGAGGATCGCGATCCGATTTGAAACCCGGCTTTTCGCCTAAGCGCCAGGCAAGGCCTGCTCGAGCTTGTACAGGTCCGCCCAGGGATCCGCGCGCAGCCCCGCTGCCCGCCGCGCCGCCTTGCGGATGTCGAAGGCGCTCGACGAAGCCACCCGCCCCAGGTCCTCCCAACGCAGCGGGACGGCGACGGGCGCGCCGGGCCGGGCGCGCAGCGACCACGAGGTGACGCTGGTGGCTCCACGCGTATTGCGCAGCCAATCGATGAAAATCCGGTCGGTGCGTTTTTGCTTGCTCATGGTCGCCACGTACGCCTGCGGCCGGTGCGCGGCCATCGCGCCGGCGAAGGCTTCGCAGAAATGCTTGACCTGGTCCCAGGACGGACCGCGCCTGATCGGTACGACTACATGCAGTCCCTTGCCGCCGGTGACGCGGACGAAACTTTCGAGCCCGGCATCGCGCAGTCTTGCCCGCACGTCCCGCGCGGCAGCGACCACTTGTTTCCAGCCGATACCCTCGTCCGGGTCCAGGTCGAACACCATCCGATCCGGCTTCTCGGGATCGTCGATACGCGAGCCCCAGGGATGGAACTCAAGCGTGTTCATCTGCACCAGGGCCAGCAGTCCCTGCACGTCGTCGACATAGATATAGTCCTCGGCGCCGCTCTTTTGTTTGAGTTTGATTGCCTTTACGCCGCCACCAAGCGACTCGAGGTAGTGCTTCTGGAAGAAGCACGTGCCTTCCGCACCATCCGGGCAACGCAGGAGCGACAACGGACGATTGGCCAATTCGGCGAGCATCCAGGGTGCGACCGCTCGATAGTAGTCGGCGACTTCGGCCTTGGTCGTCCTGGGAGAATCGTAGACGACCCGATCCGGGTGGGTGATTTTTACGTCCATGGATCGCTCCGGTTGCAGGTCGGCCAGCGACTTGTCTTCACGCAGCTTCTTGAATGCAGCCTGGCGAAGCAAGCCTTCCTTGCCCCAGCCGCGGAACGCCACCTCCGCCACCAGTTGCGGCTTGACCCAGTGCACATCGCGCGCCGACACCGTTGCGTGCGCCGGAATCACCACGTTTGCTTCCTTTTGCGCCAGGGCGGACAAGCGCTTGAAAATGTCACGCAGCGCGGCATCGTCAAAGCCGGTGCCAACGCGACCCGCATAGCGCAGTACGCCGTGCTCCGGTTTGGCCATCAGCAGCGATCCGAATGCGGTTCGCGATCCTTTTGGCTGCGTATAGCCGACCACGACGAATTCATCGCTGTCTTCGTTCTTTACCTTGACCCAGGTCGCCGAACGCACTTGCACATAGGGCGCGTGGATTTGCTTGCTGATGATGCCCTCGACGCCCTGCCCCTTGCTGGCCGCGAATACTTTTTCTCCATGACCGATGATATGCCGGCTGTAGGCCAGCAGGGGCGACGATTGCGCAGTCAGCAGCGCTTCCAGCAAGGCTTTCCGTTCGATCAGCGGCGCCTGGCTCAGGTCGACGCCGTCGACGCCGGGCATATCGAAGATCAGGAAGCGCAGTTCATCGGTGGCACGCGTCTTCAATGCCTGTTGCAGGCGCGAGAAATCGCTCCGGCCCTGGTCGTCCAGGGCCACCAGTTCGCCATCCAGCCAGGCATTTGCGACTGGCATGGCGCGGATCGCCTGCGCGATTTCCGGGAACTTGCCGGTCCAGTCCAGGCCATTGCGCGTGCGCAGCGTGGCCTTGCCGGCATTGAGTTCGGCGAGCAAGCGGTAACCATCCCATTTGATCTCGTGCAACCAGTCGTCGCCGCGCGGCGCGCTCTTGTGCGAACTGCACAGCTGCGGCGCCAGCGGCGCGGGCAGGACGCCTGGCTGCGCGCCATGGATGGCCAAGGCACGCTTGTGCCAGGGCTTGCGTGCCGCCTTTGCCAGCGGCTTGCCGGCCAGCAAGTCGTCCGCCTCGGCATCCATCGCGTAGTGATCATCGCGTTTGAACAACAACCATTGCGGCTTGCCGGCCGGCATTTTCGTGCGTACCAGTTTCCAGCCGCCCTTGAGCTTGTCGCCTTTCAGGACGAAGTCGAGCTTGCCTGCAGCGATCGCCTGTAGCGGTTCGTCCGGGGTGGACCACGTGCCCTTGTCGAAGATCTGCACGTGGCCGCCGCCATACTCGCCCTTGGGAATGTCGCCCTCGAAGGTGGCGTACGACAGCGGGTGGTCTTCCACTTCGACGGCGAGCCGCCGCTCGCCCAGCCGCAGCGAGGGCCCCTTGGGCACGGCCCAACTCTTCAGGACGCCGTCGACTTCCAGCCTGAAGTCGTAATGGCGGTGACTGGCATGATGCAATTGCACGACGAAGATGGGTTGCCTGGTTTTCGCCCTGCGCGTGGCACCAGGTTCGTGCGCCGGCTCCGGCGTGACCGAGAACTTACGCTTTCTTGCGTAATCGAGCAGGCTCATCGCGGCAGGTACTCCCGGCGTCCGGACTCATGCCGAGCGACGAGTACGCGTTTTCTTTGCCGGCGCCGCCGCGCGTTTGGCGACGGCCTTCCTGGTCGCCTTCTTGGCAGGGACCTTGCTCGCCTTGGCTGGCGTGCGCTTGTTGGTCTCGAGGCTCTTTTGCAGCAAGGACATGAAATCAACGACATTGGTCGTGGCCACTTCCTCGGGCCCTTCTTCCTTGCCCTCGACGTTGGACACCAGGCCCTTGGACTTCAGCCGCTGTTCGATCACGGCGCTGAGGCGCTCGCGGAATTCGTCGCGGAATTCCTCCGGGTTCCATTTGTCCGCCATCGATTCGACCAGCTGCCTGGCCATCTTCAGTTCCTTGTCGTTGACCCGGTAACCGGCGGCATTGCCGGTGGGCAGCTTGTATTCGGAGGAGTCGATCAACTCCTCCGCGAAGCGCAGCAGCATCAACATCAGCGCATCGTCCTGCGGCATGACCGCGCACAGGTACTCGCGGGTGCGAATCACCACCCGGCCGATGCCCAGCTTGCCGGTGGCCTTCAGCGTCTCGCGCAATAACACATAGCCCTTTTCTGCCTTTTTGCCGGGCACCAGGACGTAGGGCTTCTCGAAATACTGCGGCGGGATCGATGACGCATCGACGAACGCTTCGATCTCCACGGCTTCCTTTCCTTGCGAAGCCGCCGACTTGATGTCTTCCGGCTCGAGCACGACGTAGTTGCCCTTCTCGTACTCGTAGGCCTTGACGATGTCCTTCCAGGGAACTTCCTCGCCGGTCTCGGCATTGACGCGCTCGTACTTCACCGCCGCGTTGTTGCGCGCGTCGAGCATGCGGAAATGCAGGTCGGTCTTGCGCTCGCCCGGCATCAGCGAAACGGGGACGTTGAGCAGGCCAAAGCTCAGGGTTCCAGCCCAGATCGGTCGTGCCATGGGAATTGCTCCCGGGCTTTCAATTTAAGAACCCGGGCAGTTAATGGCGACTGAATTTTTCAGCTGGACTGGCAGGAGCAGCCGGCGTCCGCTCAGCCGGCGTTGTGCGCGTACAGCCGCAGGCATAGCGCACGGCACAAATTGCGCAGCACCTTCAACGCCGCGGCCGGGTGCTCTTCGCTGAGACGGGCGAAACCGTCGACATCCAGCACCACCAGCTGGCTGTCGGTGATCGCGGTCACATCGGCGGTGCGCGGCGTATGCATCAGGAAGCCGGCTTCCCCGAACAACTGCCCGGCGCCGAGCGTGGTCAGCACGCGACGCTGGCCACGCGTGGTGTCGGTTACTTCCACCGCGCCATCGAGGATCAGGTACATCGCGGTGCCGGTGTCGCCCTTGCGCAGCACGACCTCGCCCGACTTCATGTCGCGATGACCGGCTTTCAGGAACAGATATTCCTTCTCGTCGCCATCCAGGTCGTCGAGCAGGGGAATGCTCGGGTCGTTGAGGCGCATGGCGAAGCTGAGCAGGAACTCGTCCTTGCCGAGCACGCGAACGCTGGCCGGACGGCCATGCTCCGGATACTGGACTTCGAACCAGTCGCCCAGCGTCACGTTGGGCGCATGCATCTGCACGTTTTCCAGCAGCGGCGATTTGACCGCTTCGAAATACGTCCAGTCGCCGGCGATCATCACCATCGGCAGGCGAAAGCCGGCCTCGGTGTCGGCGCTGCCCGCCTTGTAGCGGCGACAGCCCATGACTTCGTACAGCGGCACCATGTTGGCCGTGCAGCGCAGGAAAATCAGTTCGCCGCCCGCGGCGCGGAAGGCATCGTAGGCAGCGGCCAGCAATCGGGGCGCCAGCAGGGTCGCGCGCCGGTCGGCCCGTACCACCAGCCGCGAGAGCACCGCCTGTTGCGCTTCCGGCACGGGGAAATCCTGCGCCTGGAAAAGTGTCCGCCAGCGGCTGTCGGGCGCGAGCGCATCCATCGGTGTCATGCGCAGGCAGGCGACCGCGGTATCGCCATCGAATGCGGCATAGATGGTCGAAATCTCGTCTTCGTCCTCGACGTGCAAGCCTTGCGCATCATCGCAACCGGCTGGCTGGCGGCCGAGCTCACGCACGTAGACGTCATAACGCAGGCGGCTGATCGCGGCCAATTCCGCGAAACCGGTGACCGGTCGAATCTCGATTTCCATGGAACTCTTCGCGGCAGCCGGGACACGGCATTCTGCCACGATAAACCAGACGTCAGCTCAGAGTGAAGCTTCCCTGCGCTGGTTGCTGGCCGATGGGGGTATAAACAATTCGCCTTCGGCGCCTGGCATTTCCATTGCGCCGCTGTCCGGGTCCAGCGTCTTGGCGAATTCCACGCCCAGTTCCATTGCCCGTTCGGCCGCCTGCGTGCAGGAACCGAATAATCCAGGCACTTTCTCCAGGGCAATCACGCGGCCATTGTTGACGCCATAACGGCGCACCACGTAACTGCCGCTCCATTGGCCGATCTCGTTGCTGGAATAAACCGTGCCAACGACAAAGTTTCCAACGATCTTCTGGCTCACTGGCCTGCTCCTTGTGTTGATTTGCAACTGCAATCCTTGTGCCGATTACAGGTTCTTGTTTCCGGACATCACAGCGGGTCCGCGGTGACATCAGCCTTGTCGATCAGGTCGGCGAGTTTCCTGAGATCCATCTTCTTGTGACCCATTGGCTCCTCCGCGGGTGTGACGTTCCATCCAGACATCAAAGCGCATGCTGTTTGAACGCGGCCTAAAACCGCCGTCTCAAGTCCGGCCGGCCGCGCCTGCGTCTGAAATGCGCTGAATCAAGCTGCGGTGTTTCATCCAGTGAGACTGGCAAGTGCTTGAATCCCCTGGCCCTAAATTTCCGGCTTGTCTTTTATCTTCCATGGTACCTATATTGTTACCCATGTCCGACCTGACCGATCGCCAGCAAGCCATCCTCGACTTCGTCGCCGCCCAGATCCACGCCCAGGGACTGCCGCCGACGCTGGCCGAGATCGCCGCTGCCTTCGGCTTCAAACAGACGCGCGGCGCGCACAAGCACTTGCTGGCGCTGGAGACCAAGGGGCACCTGACCCTGCTGCCGGGCAAGGCGCGCGGCATCCGCCTGCAGGGTCGTAACCATGGGCGTCGGACCGATGCGCATGGGCGAGCGATTGAACCGGGACTGTCCTTGCCGATCCTCGGCCGCGTCGCCGCCGGCGCGCCGATCGGCGCCGATGCCGACATCGAACGCCATCTGCTGCTCGATCGCGCGATGTTCTTCCCCACGCCCGATTACCTGTTGAAGGTAAAGGGCGATTCGATGATCGACGACGGCATCTTCGATGGCGACCTGATTGCCGTGCATCGGACCAACGTCGCCGAGAACGGCCAGATCGTGGTGGCGCGCATCGATGGCGAAATCACCGTCAAACGCTTCAAGCGCAGCCACGACCGGATCACCTTGCTGCCGCGCAATCCCGACTACGCGCCGATCGTGGTGCCGGCCGATGCCGACTTCGCGATCGAAGGCCTGTACTGCGGCCTGGTCAGGAGCGCCTGAGCATGAGCGTGCCCGCCCCCGCCACCTGCGACACCAGCCCCGCCATGCGCGTGGCAACCCTGCTTCGCGATCCCCGCCTGTGGCGCGGCCAGGGCGCACCAGTCGCGCCGCTGTCCAATCGCCCGACCGGTTGCGCAGCGCTGGATGCGGTCTTGCCGGCTGGTGGTTGGCCGGAAGCGGCGCTGGTCGAAATCTTGTTTTCCGCCGACGGCCTGGGCGAATTGTCCTTGCTGCTGCCAGTCCTGGCGGCCTTGTCCTCGGCGGAAAAACCGGTCGTGGTGGTCGCTCCGCCGTATCGTGCGTATGCGCCCGCCTGGCAACGCGCTGGCGTGCGTTTATCGCATCTGCACCTGGTCGAGGCCAATGGCAAGGACGCGTTGTGGGCGATGGAACAGGCCTTGCGCGCAGGTTGTTGCGGCGCCGTGCTCGGCTGGCCGATGCAGGCCGATGACAATGCATTGCGCCGTTTGCAAGTCGCTGCCGAAACCGGACAGACACTGGGCTTTGCCTTCCGGCCGATGAGCGCGCAGAGCAATCCTTCGCCGGCGCCCTTGCGCTTGACGCTGCGCGACGGGCCGGAACTGCGCGTACTCAAATGTCGCGGCGCATTGCCGCCGGCCAGGGCAATTCCCTTCCACCCCATCCAGCGTCACTGATGCGGACGAAACGGACATGCTCTGGGCCTGCATATTGCTGCCGCAATTGGCACTCGACGCCGTCTGCCGAAAACGCAATGGGGAGCGACCAATGTGCATGGACGCACAAGTGTCGCGGGAGGCAGGATGCCGGGAGCGACCGCTCGCGCTGGTAACGGGACCGGCGCAACGGCGGGTGTTGCTCGATGCCAATGCCACCGCGCGCGCCGCCGGCCTGGTTCCGGGCCAGCCCTTGTTGGCCGCGCAGGCACTGCTGCAAAATTTCCTGGCGATCGACCACGACCCGCGCGAAGACGAGCGCCTGCGTCGTTTCCTGGCCGCCTGGGCGTACCGCTACAGCTCGATGGTGAGCCTGGAAGGCGACGATGCCATCTTGCTGGAAGTCGAAGGCAGCCTCGGGTTGTTCGGGCCCTGGCCGCGACTGGAACGCATGCTGCGCGAGGATCTGCGCGAAATGGGTTTCCAGCACCGCATCGCGATGGCGCCGACACCGTTGGGTGCTTGCCTGCTGGCGGCAGCGCAGGATGGCCTGGCGCTTACCGGGTCCACGCATCTTCACCATGCCCTGGGCCGCATTCCGGTTACGCTGGCCCGGCTATCGGACGACCACGCGACGGCGCTGGCGGCGATGGGCCTGCGTCGATTGCGGCAACTGTTCGCCTTGCCGCGCGCCGGGCTGGCGCGGCGCTTCGGCCCCGGCCTGCTCGAACACCTGGACCGGATGCGCGGCGACCATCCCGACCCCCGCGAGCTGTATCGGCCGCCGGATATTTTCGAGGAGCGCATCGAGCTCAATTACGAAGTGTCCTATCACCCCGCCCTGCTGTTTCCCATTCGCCGGCTGGTTAACGACCTGGCGACTTATCTGTCCGGTCGCGATGGCGGCGTGCAGCGGTTCGTGATCGCGCTGGAGCACGAACAACATTCCGGCGTCGACATCGAAGCCACGCGAACACGCACGGACGGAAAACTGCCCGATACTGAAATAGTGGTGGGCCTGCTCAGCGCCGAACGCGATCCGGCGCGCTTGTTCGACCTGGCGCGCTCGCGGCTGGAGCGCAGTTCGATTCCGGCGCCGGTGCGCGCCCTGCGCCTGGTCGCGCGCGAATTACCGCCGTTCGTTCCGGCCGGACGCGATCTGTTCGATGAGCGACCGGCGCAGGCGATGCCCTGGGCCGCATTGCGCGAACGCTTGCGCGCGCGCCTGGGCGAAGACGCGCTCTATCAACTGGCGGGACATCCGGACCCACGCCCGGAACAAGCGCTGCGGCGCAGCCGGCAATTGAGCAAGGAACCGGCGCCCTTGCTGTTGCCGCCACGCCCGACCTGGCTGTTGCCGCGCCCGATGCCGCTGCGCGATCACTCGCTGCAGATACTAGCCGGACCCGAGCGCATCGAATCGGGCTGGTGGGACGGCGGCGATGTGCGCCGCGATTATTACGTGGTGCAAACCTCGCTCGGCCAACGCGCCTGGGCGTTCCGGCCGGCCGGCGTCAGCGACGGCGCCTGGATGCTGCATGGGTGGTTTGCATGAGCCTGGCGGTGTTGAACCTGGCGCGCAGCAATCGTTCGCCAGTCGAACGGCCGCCGCCGGGCGACTACGCCGAGCTGCACTGCCTGAGCCATTTCAGTTTCGGCCGCGGCGCCTCGAGCGCCCGCGAACTGTTCGAACGGGCAAAAGCAAACGGCTATCGCGCCCTCGCCATCACCGACGAATGCACACTGGCCGGGATCGTCCGCGCCCTGGAAGCCGCGCGCGAGTTCGAGCTGCAACTGATCGTCGGCACCGAGATCACCCTCGACGACGGGCTCAAGCTGGTGTTGCTGGCCGAAACCCAGGACGGCTACAGCGCGATCAGCCAGTTGATCACGCAAGGACGCCGGCGCGCCGAAAAAGGCAGCTACCACCTCACCCGCGCCGATCTTGCCGATGGCCTGCCGGGCACCCTGGCCTTGTGGCTGCCGGCGAGTACGCCGGATGCGGAGCAAGGGCGATGGTTGCGTGCATTGTTCGGCGAGCATCTGTGGTTGGCGGTGGAATTGCATCGGGGAGCCGATGACCTTGCGCGACTGGCTTTGTTGACCGGGCTGGGAAATCAGTTGGGCATCCCTCTGGTCGCCGCCGGCGATGTGCATATGCATGTGCGCCGCCGGCGCATCGTGCAGGACACGCTGACCGCCATTCGCCAGCGCTGCACCATCACCGACGCCGGCGCCCATCTGTTTGCCAATGGCGAACGCCACCTGCGCACCCGCACTGCGCTCACGGCGATTTACCCCAAGGCCCTGCTCGAGGCCTCGTTGCATATCGCCGGGCGCTGCACGTTCGACCTCGGCCAGTTGAAATATCAATATCCGCGCGAGCTGGTGCCGGCCGGCCACACGCCGTCGAGCTGGCTGCGCGAACTGACCGGGCAAGGCATGCGCTGGCGCTGGCCGCAAGGCGTGCCGGACAAAGTTAGGCAACAGATCGAGCACGAGCTGCGGCTGGTGGCCGAGCTTGCCTACGAGCCCTTCTTCCTGACCGTGCACGACATCGTCCGCTTCGCACGCTCGCGCGGCATCCTGTGCCAGGGCCGGGGCTCGGCCGCCAATTCAGCGGTGTGTTTCGCGCTGGGCATTACCGAAGTAGACCCGGCGCGGATGAACATGCTGTTCGAGCGCTTCATCTCCAAGGAACGCAACGAGCCGCCGGACATCGACGTCGACTTCGAGCACGAGCGGCGCGAGGAAGTCATCCAGTACCTTTTCGAAAAGT
>JBAZBG010000048.1:0-9782 GCA_041671585.1 Arenimonas sp.
TGCACGGCGAAGGGCAGGGTGGCGTTGGTCAGTGCGAAGGTGGAGGTGCGCGCAACGCCGCCGGGCATGTTGGCTACGCAGTAATGGATGACGCCGTCGACCTCGTAGGTCGGGTTCTGGTGCGTGGTGGCTTTGCTGGTTTCGAAGCAACCGCCCTGGTCGATGGCCACGTCCACCAATACCGAGCCCGGGCGCATCAGCTTGAGCTGTTCGCGCGAGATCAGCTTGGGCGCCGCGGCGCCCGGCACCAACACCGCGCCGATCACCAGGTCGGCCGTCGGCAGGCGCTCTTCGATCGCATCATGCGTGGAATAGATCGTGGTCAGTCGATCGCCGTACAACTCGTCCAGTTCCTTCAGACGCGTCAGCGAACGATCCAGGATGGTGACGTCGGCGTTCATGCCCATGGCCATGCGCGCGGCATTGATGCCGACCACGCCGCCGCCGATCACCAGCACTTCGGCCGGCTTCACGCCGGGAACGCCACCGAGCAACACGCCCGAGCCGCCCTGCGCTTTTTCCAGCGCGTGCGCGCCAGCCTGGATCGACATGCGCCCGGCCACTTCGCTCATCGGCGCCAGCAGCGGCAGGCCGCCGTTGCGGTCGGTGACGGTTTCATAGGCAATCGCGGTGCAGCCCGATGCGATCAGCGCCTTGGTCTGTTCCGGATCCGGCGCGAGGTGCAAATAGGTGTACAGCACCTGGCCCCTGCGCAGCATCTTGCACTCGTTCGGCTGCGGCTCCTTGACCTTGATGATCATGTCGGCGCGGGCAAAGATTTCTTCCGCCGAATCGACGATTTCCGCGCCGCACTTCTGGTACATCTCGTTGGTCAGTCCAATCGACTTGCCGCCGTCGCGCTGCACGATCACCTTGTGACCGTTGGCAACCAGCTCGCGGGCGCCGGCCGGGGTCAGGCCGATGCGGTATTCGTGATTCTTGATCTCTTTCGGGACGCCGATAAGCATGGGGGTGCCCTCCCGGGGCATGAACTTCGTTGGTGTTTGCAATCCAGGCCGTTCGGCCAGCCGCCCATTGTACTAAACGGGTCGCTCCCGGCATCCTGCCTCCCGCGACATTAGTACATCCATGTACGTCGTCGCTCTCAGGCGGTCTCGCGGATCGCCTCGGCCAGCCGGCCGAAGATCTGATCGACGTGGTTGCGCTCCAGGATCAGCGGCGGCGACAGGGCGATGACGTCGCCGGTGGTGCGGACCATCAGCTCCTTCTCGTGGAACGCCTTGGTGAACACGTCGAAGGCGCGCGCGCCCGGCTTGCCATCGCGGGCAGCCAGTTCAATCGCGCCGATCAGGCCGAAATTGCGGATGTCGATGACATTGGGCAGGTCCTTCAGGCTGTGGATCGCGTCCTCCCAATACTGGCCGAGCTCGATGGCCTTCTCGAACAGATTTTCCTCAGCGTAGGTATCCAGGGTCGCCAGCGCGGCGGCGCAGGCCAGGGGATGGCCGGAATAGGTGTAGCCGTGGAACAGGTCGATCATCGCCTCGGGGCCTTGCATGAAGGCGTCATGGACTTGGTTTGAAACAAAAACCGCGCCCATCGGTACGCTGCCGTTGGTCAAGCCCTTGGCCGTGGTCATCAGGTCCGGGATGACGTCGAAGCGTTGCGCGGCGAATGCCTTGCCGACGCGGCCGAAACCGGTGATCACCTCGTCGAAGATCAGCAGGATGCCGTGCTTGTCGCAGATCTCGCGCAGGCGCTTGAGGTAGCCCTCCGGCGGCAGCACCACGCCCGCCGATCCGGAAATCGGTTCGACGATGACCGCGGCGATGGTCGAGGCATCGTGCAGTTGCACCAGGCGTTCAAGGTCTTCGGCCAGTTCCACGCCCTGCTGCGGCAGCCCGCGCGAGAACGCGTTGCGCGACAGGTCCAGCGTGTGCCGCATATGGTCCACACCGGGCAGCAGCGGGCCGTAGTACTTGCGATTATTGACCATGCCGCCGACCGACATGCCGCCGAAACCGACGCCGTGATAGGCCTTTTCACGGCCGATCAGTCGGGTGCGCTGGCCTTCGCCGCGACTGCGCTGATACGCGAGCGCAATTTTCAGCGCCGTGTCCACCGACTCGGAGCCGGAATTGGTGAAGAACACATGCTTGAGCGGATCCGGGGCAATCGCCGCCAGGCGCTCGGCAAGTACGAAGGGCAGCGGATGGCCCATCTGGAAGGTCGGGGCAAAATCCATGGTCGCGATCTGCCGACTGACCGCTTCGATAATGCGCGGCCGGGCGTGCCCGGCATTGCAGCACCAAAGGCCGCCGGTGCCGTCGAGGATTTCGCGGCCGTCGGTGGTCCGATAGTGCATGCCGGCGGCGCTGGCGAGCATACGCGGGTGCTTCTTGAACTGGCGATTGGCGCTGAATGGCATCCAGAAGGCGTCCATGTGCTCCGGTTGCGTGGTGGCCTGGGCCTGGTACGCATCGCCGAAGGCGGCAATTTCTGGGGTCTGCTCTGCGGCGGGGGGAGTCATGGGGGAGATCCGTCTATCTGATCGCTGATCGGCTAAAAACTAACAGCGTTGAATAAAATTTACAACTGTAACGCTTTGTGCGAATAATTGACCGAGTTTGCGGGCAGTGTTAAATATTCCGCATCACCAAAACCAGGCTGAATATGGATATCGGCTCCCGTCTCCACAAGGTGCGCACCAGCAAGGGTCTGAGTCAGCGCGAGCTGGCCAAACGCGTGGGCGTAACCAATAGCACGATCTCGCTTATCGAGCAGAACAAGGTCAGTCCGTCCGTGGGCTCGCTGAAGAAAGTACTCGATGGCATTCCCATTTCGCTCGCCGACTTTTTCACCCTGGACCTTGCCGGCGACGTGTCCGACGGTCCCTATTACGGCGCCGAGGATTTGCCGGATGTCGGCAACAACGACATTCACTATTTCCTGGTCGGCAAGCGTCGCGGCAATCGACAGATGTGCATCCTGCGCGAAGTGATGCCGCCCGGCAGCGACACCGGCGAGACCTGTCTGAGCCACGATGGCGAGGAGGGCGGGGTGATCGTGCAAGGCCAGGTGGAAATTACCGTGGGCGACCGCGTCAAGGTGCTCGGCCCGGGCGAAGCCTACTATTTCGAGAGCCGCACGCCGCATCGTTTCCGAAACGTCGGCAATGACGAAGCGATCATCGTCAGCGCCAACACGCCGGCGACCTTTTAGCGATGGGCAAGCCGCAGACCCGGGAAGAGTGGCAGGCCCGCGCGCAGGCGCTGCAGATTCGCAGCCAGGCGTTCATCGATGGTCGTTATGTCGACGCGGCTTCGGGAAAGACATTTGACTGCATCAGTCCGATCGACGGGCGGGTGCTTTGTGCGGTCGCGCAGTGCGAATCACAGGACGTTGAGTTGGCGGTGGTCGCTGCGCGACGGGCGTTCGAAGGCGGTCATTGGTCTGAAAGCAGCCCAGCGCACCGCAAGCGCACGCTGATCAAGCTCGCGCAACTCATCGAGCAGCACGGTGAAGAACTGGCGCTGCTCGAATCGCTGGACATGGGCAAGCCGGTCGACGATGCCTTGAGCGTGGATGTCGGCGCCACCATTCGTTGCATGAATTGGACCGGCGAGGCGATCGACAAGGTCTACGACCAGATCGCGCCGACCGGACACGACGAGCTGGGCATGATCACCCACGAACCGCTCGGCGTGATCGCCGCGATCGTGCCGTGGAATTTTCCCTTGCTGATGGCGGCGTGGAAGATTGCCCCGGCGCTGGCGATGGGCAATAGCGTGGTGCTCAAGCCTTCCGAAAAATCGCCGCTGACGGCATTGCGCCTGGCCGAGCTGGCGATGGAAGCGGGTATTCCTGCCGGCGTGCTCAACGTGCTGCCGGGCTTCGGCAAGGGCGCGGGCGAGCCGCTGGCCTTGCACATGGATGTCGACGGCCTGGTGTTCACCGGCTCGACGGCGATCGGCAAGCACCTGATGCAATGCGCCGGGCGTTCCAACCTGAAGCGTGCCTACATGGAATGCGGCGGCAAGAGTCCGAACATCGTATTTGCCGATGCGCCGAATCTCGCGACTGCCGCTGCCGCCGCGGCGAGCGGGATCTTCTACAACCAGGGCGAAGTGTGCACGGCGGCGTCGCGCTTGCTGGTGGAGCGCTCGATCAAGGACGAATTCCTCGCGATGGTGATCGCGGCGGGTCGCAAGATGCAGCCGCGGCATCCGTTCGAACCCGGTGCGCCGATGGGCGCCATGGTCGATCAGATGCAGATGGATCGCGTGCTCGGCTATATCGCCAAGGGCAGTGCCGAAGGCGCGACCCTGGCACTGGGCGGCAAGCGCGTGATGGGCGAGACCGGCGGTTTCTATATCGAACCGACGGTATTCGACGACGTCGCGCCCGGCATGACGATTTCCCGCGAGGAGATATTCGGCCCGGTGCTATCGGCCATCGTCTTCGACACCGAACAGGAAGCCGTGCGCATCGCCAACGATTCGCCGTACGGACTGGCGGCAGGCTTGTGGACCAATGACCTGTCGCGCGCGCACCGGGTCGCACGCAAGCTGCGCGCCGGCAGCGTGTGGGTCAACTATTGGGATGGCGGCGACATGACCGCGCCCTTCGGTGGCTACAAACAATCCGGCAACGGCCGCGACAAATCCCTGCACGCCTTCAGCAAATACACCGAAACCAAAGCCACCTGGATCAACCTCCAGCCCTAGCCCGCGTGCTGTAGGAGCGGCTTCAGCCGCGATCCATGTAGGAGCGGCTTCAGCCGCGATCCGTGTAGGAGCGGCTTCAGCCGCGATCCGTGCAGGAGCGGCTTCAGCCGCGATCCTTGCAGGAGCGGCCCTGGCGGGATCGCGGCTGAAGCCGCTCCCACACGGGGCCGGCTCAATGCCGGCGCAACGACCCGCCCAGCCAAACGGCTTCGGCAGGACTCATCGCCACCCCTACAGGCCGTGCCGCACCTTCCCCCGGCAACGCAGCCAGCACCCGCACCATCGCCCCGAACGCCTGGGCCAACTCCGCATACAGGGCCGCATAGCCATCACGCGCCGACTCGGCGACGCCGTGGTACGCGCCACAGCCAAGGTTGGTGAAGTAATCCACGCTGACTCGCCGCCGCTCGGCCAGGCCGGGGTAGCGCCCGGCAATCAGCAGGCAGCGGTCGCCGACATCGCGCAGGGCGTCGGCTCTAACACGGCCCACCTGTTCCGCCGCCAGTAACCACTCCAGCGCCAGCACGTGGGCGGCCAGCGCACTGTCGCGCAGGTGTCGCATCAGGACGAACACCAGATAGCTCTGCACCGATTCGCCCAGCGCCAGCCCGGCGCGTTGCTCGCCCTCGTGCACCAGGTCCTGCCAAAGCGCCAGGGCAGGGCCTTCGCGTAGTTCGCCGTTCAGCACTGGTTACCTCCCGGGTTTCGGGTCATCACCAGCTTTAGCACCGCACAAGGCAAATGAGAAGTCAGCAATCCCGGAATGTGGCTGCCAACCCGCAGAAATGTGCATGGATAGACGAAATTTTCGGCCGTTTGTAACGGCGCCATAACTGACAGCGTCAACGCCCGGCGCTACTTTGGCATTGCGCGCCAACCCCGCTGTCTAGGCCGGATGTGGTGTGTGTGCGGTTACCAGCCTCCGTCAGGGCGGAGGCTGGTTTTTTTTTGAGCCATGTCCGGGTTTCGATCATAATGCCCGATCCGCCAGCCGCTTCCGGCGGCGTGATCCACGGCTCCCACTGGGCAGGTCATCCGCGCATGTCGACACGTCGGCGTTTGTCCCAGCTGCTTCTCGCCAGTCACATGGGGCTCGTGTTGTTGTTCGTGGTGCTGCTGCTGGCCACCGGCGTGGGCACGATTCGCTCGGCGGTGAACGCCCAGGCGCGCTCCGAAGCCGAACGCGCCGTTTCCGAGGGCCGTCGGCGACTGCACGAATGGCATCGTGAACTGATCGTTGGCGCCGACTTGTTGGCGGAACAGCCGACGCTGCGTTTCTACCTCCAGCGCGGACAATTGACCAAGGCCCGGACGCTGGTCAAGAACTTTCACCAAACCAGCGACATCGAATATATCCGCGTGCAGGTGCGCGATCGAACGATCGCCGAGTTTGGCTCCGCGCCTCCCAGCTTCAACACCGGTCTGACCTTCGACCGCGACCGGAAGGCCTGGCGCGTCGTGCAGCGCGAGATCCGTTCCTTGCCGCAGGGCTCGATCGTGGTTGCCGAGAAACTCGGCACGCGCCTGATCGCACTGCCATCGACCGATCTCGTCACGCTGGAGCTGGTGCCCGTCATGAGCGCCACGACGGTCAGCAACGATCCCTGGATCAAGGCCCTGCGCCAGGTCTCCATCACCGGCGAGCCGGACACGTTCGAGAAGATCGGCGGCAGCGCCGCGGTACGCGTCGTCAACATTCGCGATGATCGGGGCGCACCCGGCGCGTTGCTCAGCGCCCACGTGGCGCAGGACTGGGTCGAGCGGCGCATCTTCGAGTGGCTGGCTTCGTTCGGCTTCTCCAGTCTGGTCACCAGCGTGTTGGCGCTGGGCCTGGCCGTCGTGCTTGCGGCGCGCATTTCCAGGCCGTTCGCGCAACTGGCGCGCGATGCCGAAAGGCTCGGTAGCGGCGACCTGGAAACACCGGTGCCGACGCCCGTGACGTTTCTCAGCGAGCCGGTGGCGCTTGCCGCCAGCCTGGAGGAAATGCGCCGGCAAGTCGGTTCACTCACGGCTACCGAACGCAACCAGCGCGAGGAACTCGACGCCGTGCTGGACGGCGTGGACGAAGGCATCGTTGGAATCGACGCCGAACAACGCATCCACTACGCCAATCGACAGTTTCTCGCGCTGGTCGGTCGCGCCCGCGAAGACGTCCTCGGCCAACCCTCCGCCGCCTTGTTGGTGGCCTGCGAGGGCCAGGATAATCCCGCCTCGCCCGGATTGGCCGCGGTGGAACGCTGCACCGCCGCTGGAACAAGGCGCCCCCTGATAGTGCGCCGGCTGGCTGCCAGCGGCGATCGGCAAGTGCTGGTCGTCCGCGAAGAGAACGCGATCGAAGCGGCGCGCGGCATGCGCGATCGCATCCTGGCCAATCTCTCCCACGAGTTCCAGACACCGCTATCGGCGCAGATTGCTTCGATCGAATTATTGCGCGATCACCTGCGCACCAGCTCCGACAGCATTGCCATTCAACTCGCCGATGCACAGTACAGGGGCTCGATGCGCCTGTCGCAACTGGTCGACAACCTGCTCGACAGCGTGCGCATCGAAAGCGGCGAGATGCGGCTCAGGCGCGAGCCCGTCGACCTGGCGGCTGTCGTGGCCGATGCGGTGGAGTTGATCAAGCCCTTGACCGATCAGCGCGACCAGCGGGTCGTGCGCGTACTTGCGCCAGGACCGGTCCTGACCGGCGACTCCCAGCGGCTGTTTTCGGTAATGGTGAACTTGCTTGCCAACGCCAACAAATTTGCACCCGACCAGACCACCATCTGGGTGGAGATGGAATGGGCGCCGGATCACGTCACCGTGTGGGTGGAAGATGAGGGCAGGGGTTTGTCCCCACTGCGTGAGAGCAGCGACCTGTTTGCTCCGTTCAAGCGTTCGCCGCACGAAGAGCCAAGCCAACGCGGTTCCGGACTCGGCCTGGCGATCGTGCACGCCATCGTCGTCGCCCACGGCGGCGAGGTGAAGGTCGCCGAGCCGGTGCACCGCAGCGGCGCGCGAATCGGTATCGTGTTGCCCGTGGACGAGAAAGCATGAGCATCCTGATCGTTGATGACGACGTCGAGCTGGTCGGACTGCTGCGCTTTGCATTGAACGGCGCGGGCTATGACGTAGTGACCGCATTCGATGGCGAGCAGGCGCTGATGCGGCTGCGCGAGCACATGCCGGACCTGGTGATCCTGGATGTCAACCTGCCGCTGCGCGACGGTTTCGAGGTGCTCGACCAGCTGCGCAAGCACAGCCAGGTTCCGGTGATGATGTTGACGGTTCGCTCTGCCGAGGAAGATGAGGTTCGCGGTTTGGACCTTGGCGCCGACGACTACCTGAAGAAGCCCTTCAGTCCACGGGCGCTGTTGGCACGCGTGCGCTCGTTGTTGCGCCGCGGCACGGAGCCGGTGGAGGATCCGGTGCTGTCATGGGGGCCGCTCGCAATCGATGTCGAGCGCAGCGAGGCGCAAGTGGGTGGGGGTGAGGCATTTCGCCTCTCGCCGCTGGAGTTGCGGCTGCTGCGCCTGCTGCTGAGCCATCGCGGGCGTCCGGTGGATGCCGAGCGGCTGATCGGGTTCGTCTGGGCCGATCGCGACGCCGCCGATCGGGAGTCGCTGAAACAGGTCGTGCACAGGCTACGGCGAAAGCTGGAGAGCGCAGGCGGCGCCGCCGCCTGGATCGAATACGTCCCCAACGCCGGTTATGCGTTCGCAGCGCCCAGCGAATCCTGATCGAAGCAGGCGCTTGATTTCCGGCTCTCGGATTGACTGTCGGCTGCGGTGCCTTCAATCAGCCAGTCGACGACATTCCTCAACGCTTCGTATCGGGTCTTGCACAGATCGCGATGCTGGCGATAAATGTCCAGCTGCGCGTGCGCGCTGGTGCCTCGCCTGCAAATGGCGGCCAGTTGCCTGATCTCACTCTCGCAACGCAGGGCGTCTGCATCCGGCCCGATCAGAGCGAGCATTTGCTGCAGGACGTCCGCGAAGGCCACCAGGCTCCGGCTGCGTTCGTCGATGAAGGCAGCCTGGGTGCCGTAACGTTTTGCCCGCCAGCGATTCTCGTCGATGATCCGCCGCGTCACCGGGGATTGCGCCTCGCCAAGCGCCGGGCAGCGGACATGCGCGCGCACCAGGCAGCGGAACGCGGCGGCGATGGCAAGTGAATCCTCCATGCGGGTGCAGGAGTCGGCGATGCGCAGCTCCAGCGTCGGAAACCGCGCGGACGGTCGAATCGCCCACCAAAGGGAGCTGCCATCGTCGAGCGCTTCGCAGCGCGTCAACAAATCGATGAAGGATGCGTACTGGGCTTCATTGTCGAAAGCATCTGGAATACCGGAACGCGGCCATTCGTCGTAGGCCGCCTGGCGATAGCTGAGCAGCCCCGTTCGCCGGCTGTTCCAGAATGGAGACGAAGTCGAGAGCGCCAGGAAGGTCGGAATCCAGGGCATCAGCCGATTCATCAGCTGCACTCTGTCGACGCCTTCCGGCACGGCGACGTGCACATGCAGTCCGCATACCAGGTTGCGCCGGCCGACGATCTGGAAATCGTCGATCAACTGTTCGTAACGCGGCTCGGCAGTGTGCTTTTGGGCATTCCAGGCAGCGAGCGGATGGGTTCCCGACGCCACCAGCCGCATCGCCATCGGCTCGGCGAGCTGGCTCACGCCGGAGCGCAGCTCGGCTAGTGCCTCACGTGCCGTGGCGGAGCTGTCGAGCACGGGAGTGGCGATCTCGACCTGCGAACGCTGCATCTCATATTGCACCTGGTCGCCGAAACGCAGTTGGCACGCGCGCATGAAATGTTGGGGAACACGCTCGGCCAGGTCCCGGGTCTCCGGGTCCACGAGGAAGAACTCCTCTTCGATGCCGTAAGTAAATTGCGCGCGCGGGTCTGTCATCGGGCTCGCTGGGTAAACAGGAGGGCGGCCAGTGTGAACGCGCGACCGGTACGACCGCAGTTGTCTGCCGGTTACGACGGAGTTTGCAGTGACTCGGCAAACTTGAGTGCCTATACTTGCCCGAAGCTCTCAGTGGAACTGGCTATGGACAAGCCGATCCCCGACGCAGTGCGTCGGTTCGTACTGACCAGCATTCCGACCGT
>JBAZBG010000049.1:0-9776 GCA_041671585.1 Arenimonas sp.
ATTGCTCCGGTAGCGCGTGGTCACCGCATAACGCGGATTGTCGTGACGATCGTAACGGTTCGTTATGCCGTCGCAATCGCGGTCGCGGGCATTGATTGGCTCGTGGTGATCGAAACGATCAGGAACGCCGTCGCAGTCCTTGTCGGCAACTGTACGGCCGCGAGAGTTCTTGCGGATGTAGTCCGCATAGCGGCTATCGAGCGGCGCGCCAAAACGATGCTCCGGGTCGCCTTCCACGATGACGGGGGGCTGTTCATAGTAGTACTGAGCGAACGCGCTTGAGGATGCTCCTCCGGCCAGCAACAGCGCGGTGCTTAGGGCGAGGAGGGTCTTTTTCATGACAAACGTCCTTTTCTGCAGCGAGTCTGTTTCGCCGATTGTCATGATCGCCGAGGCGCGATTAATCCCGACTTAGTGTCGAGGGCCTGGTTCAGCGCGAGCCCGACTCCGGGATGAACGTTTGCTCCACGCAGGCGTGCGATTCATGATCTTGAATCTCCCGGACGTGGAAAGCAGAAGGCCGGCGATTGCCGGCCTTCCGTTTGCCGCGTGACTTAGGTCGATCAGCGGAACAGATTGAATACCACTTCGGCGATCAGGCCGTCTCGCGTGGATGCGAGGTAGACATCATCGCCAACGCGGACCCAACGATACCCGTACGGTGGCGGGGCCAGGCCGTATGGCCGGTAATCGATGTAATAGGCGCTGCTGTAATAGCCGGCAGGCAGGTACCCGCCCACGCTCCAGCGGGCGTAGTTGTAGCCGCTCGGCGGAATGTAGCGCGGCGCGGAGTAGCGGCGATCGTTGTAGCGGTCGAAGCGATTGGGCACGCCGTCGCAGTCGCGATCACGCACCTCACGGCGAATGATGTTGTCGTAACGATCGGCCATGCCGTCGCAGTCCCGGTCCGCCAGGCGGATGCCGTAGCGGTTGTCGTAAAGATCGAAACGGTTGGGAACGCCGTCGCGATCGACATCGCCGTAGACGTCGGCGTATAGATATGGATTCTGGGCGGAAGCTGGGGAGACCGCAGCACCGGCCAGCAGCAGCGCGGAAGTCAGTGCGAGCAAGGTCCTTTTCATGGCAAATGTCCTCTTCGGCAGCGAGTCTTTCGCTGAGGTTTCATTACGGGAACAGGTTGTAGACCACATCGCTGATCAGGCCGGTTCGCACGGACACCATGTAAACGTGGTTTCCCAGCCGTTGCCAGCGATAGCCGTAGGGCGGCGGGGCCAGGCCATACACCCGGTAATCGATGTAGGCGGCGCTGTCACGGAATCCAATCGGCAGATAGCCGCCGACCTCGAAATGGACGAGGTTCCCGTAACGGTCGTAACGGTCATCGAAGCTGTCGAAGCGGTTCGGGACGCCGTCGCCATCGATATCGCCGTTGGCGAGGATCACATCGTCGTCTTCGTAATAGTACGGATACTGGGCGGAGGCGGTGGATGCCCCGATGCCAGCCAGCAGCAACGATGAAGTCAAGGCGAGAAGGGTCTTTTTCATGGGGGATCTCCTTATCGGCAGCGAGGTAATTTTCGCTGGACCCCATGATGCCCGTGCGTGATTAATCACAACTTAGCAACGGCGCTGGCGTTCAGCGCCAAGCCGACCGTGCGATGAACGTTCATCGCACGGTCGGCCGGTAGTCAGGCTGCTATCGCCCCGCCGCGCAAGGGCTTGTCCATCTCGATCTGAGCAACGCTGCTCGATATCGGTTCGTGTCGTCGAGCCACGACTTCCAGGCGAGCCGGACGTGCGGGTGTCGGCCTCGGCGATGGATCCCGATACCGGTTGAGCCGGCTGGCCATGAATTGGCGACCTTTCTCCGCACGCGTATAGAAGTCCAGCGGATCGGCTGCAATCAGCTCGGCGATGCGGGTGTAGTACTCAGCCCGCCGATCAATGCTTGTGCTGGCGTAAGTCATCTGTCGATCCTTCGCTCATTGCGCCTGGATTGGCGTGAGCCAACCTTACGGAATCGTTACTAACCGAAACCTTAACTTCGCAAATTCTTCATGTGCTCCATTCAGTTGCACGACAGGTGCCGTTAAAGCTGTACGGACATTCAGCTAGCCAGTCTGCGTATAGGCAACGCCTTCAATCTGGCGAGCCGATCAATTCGCTGGTGCGTTGCGCCATGGTCTTTTCGGAATCCTCATCGAAGGTCAGATCGAGTTTCCAAACGCCCTTGTCCTTGATGAGATGCGCCATTCCCCGGAATGTCAGGGTTTCACCTTTGACCGTAATCCTGGCCGAGGTGGGGATGGCTGCCCTGTTACCGGTGATGACCGGCTCGCCGATCATGATTGCCGAGATGCTTGCCAGGATGGCATCGGAGACTGCTTTTTCTTCGGGAGTCTTGAAACCGCTGTCATAACCCGCGCGCACGTCGCGGGCGAAATCATCCGCCGTGGTCAGCGTGGTCTGGCCTTTCGCGGTGAAGGCGAGCAAATGGAACAAGGCCCGATAATCCTGATCACGCAAGGCCTGATAAATCTTCAGTGCCTGGGCGGCGGGAGTCGCGGTCGCATCGCCGGCGGCCTGAGCGACGGCGGGCGAGGCGAGCAGGCAGACGACCATGCCCATGGCCAGCAGCAAGCGATGAAACATGGCCCGACGGGCCGCGGCAAGCAACATTCCGTACATGGCGTTTCCCCGTGTCTGGCCGCCCCGGCGCGCAACGGGCTGGCTGGTGCTGGCATGTTGCCATGTTTTTCGGGGCGACGAGAAATCGCCAGAAATCACCGGGGCAGACCGTGATGGCACTGGGCTCATTGGGGCCTTAAAAACAAGCACCCGGGCAGGCCCCGGGTTCTTGTCTTGGACAAGGAAGCGGTACGTATCGGTCAGATTCGACCCATCAGCAACAAGACGATGATGATGATTACCACCAGGCCCAGGCCGCCGCTGGGGCCGTAGCCCCAATTCTTGCTATGCGGCCAGCTCGGTATCGCGCCGATCAACAGCAGGATCAGGATAATTAGAAGAATGGTGCCCATCGGTGTTTCTCCTGGTGCGTTCGTTGTTACTGTTGCTCGGGCTCAGGGGTTGCTGGTTCGACGATGACCGTGGTGCCGTCGCCGGTCGCGCCGGTGGCGCCGGTATCGCCGGTCTGTCCGGTGTCGCCAGTGTTGCCAGTGTTGCCGGTATTACCCTGGTCGCCAGCTTCGCCTTGCGGACCGGCGGGCCCTGGCACGACGACGGTCGGACCGGGAGTGGCGGTGGGAGCAGGTTGCTGACACGCAGTCAGGCCGAACGCAGCAGCGATCGCCGCTACAACTATCAAACGGTTCATGGAGGATCCTTGATGAGGGGAAGAATCTCGTCGCGTCGGCGTTTCGCGCCTTCTGTCGACGATGCACGACCAGCATCGTGCTGGTGCTGATGAAGCTTGGGGCTGCCGTCGGCGTGCATCGGTGCGCCAGCGTACATAGAGAAATCTGCGCTCCCGGGCGGTTAAGTTTGGCCGGGTTTTGTGCCATTCTCATTGCCCACCGCGCGGGGCGGGCCAACAGGGAGACAGGGATGACATTGGCGAACGACAAGCTGGGCAAGCTGGTGTTGCGAGTGGCGCTGGGCGTGGTCGTGCTGTTGCACGGCATAGCGAAGTTGCAACACGGGGTCGCCGGCATCACCGACATGGTCGCGGCCCACGGATTGCCGGCCCAACTCGGCTACGCAGTATTCGTCGGCGAAATCCTTGCGCCGCTCCTGGTGATCATGGGGCTGTACGCGCGCCTGGGTGGACTGCTCATCGCGATAAATATGGCGGTCGCGATCTACCTGGTGCATGCCAGGGAAGTCTTCGCGCTTGGCCCGCAGGGAGGCTGGGCCATCGAGCTGCAGGCGATGCTGTTGTTCGCGGCAATCGCGGTGATGTTGCTCGGGCCGGGCAAGCCAGGCTTCAACGACAAATAGTGCGTGCAGGCGCTGGTGCCAGCCTTCGGTCAAGACGGCCGGCTCACGGCAGGGCGCGGATCTCCACCCAGTCGACGTCCATGTAGTAACTGAGGTTCTTGCGCGGATTCTTCGCCGGCTTGAGGCTGCCGTCGTAGGCGCTGGTCCAGCTGGCTGCAGGCGCCCAGAAATTAATGCGGAATGGCGAAGCGAGGTCGGGCTGGGCAAGCGCGGAACTGAATAGCAGGTTGCCGTCCAGCCACCACTCGGTGCGATCCGGCAGCCAGCGGATGAGGTAGGTGTGGAAGCTGTTGACGTTCAGTTGGTTGACGAACACCGAACGCGACGACTGGTGGATGTCGTCGCCGTAGGCCGGGTTGGATTCGTCCCAATCGTTCCAGGTGGTCAGCAGCAACGGCGCGCCGCCGACCGAAGTGTTCACCTGCTTGCTCAGGATTTCGATGTCGATCTCGTCCGACAGGCCGTTCTGGTACGCGTAGGTGAACATCGCTGAAACCAATCCGCCGGGCAGGTAGTTCAAGCGCACGCGTGCTTCGAACTCCACGCCGTTGCCGCGAGGAAAGATGTTGCGCGTGTAGATTTCGGTGCCGGTGAGCCGGTAAGTATCGAAGCGCAATTGCGCCATGCCACCGGCAACCTCGGGCACATTGCCCAGTTGCGTGCGGCCCAGCTTCCAGGTGCCGACGGCCCAGCGCGTGGTATCGAGCTGGCTGCTGTTGAAGTCGTCGCGAAACACCACCGTGCCGGCGGCATGGGCCGGGTTGGCGACCAGGGCGAGGCCGGCGAGGAGCGCGAGCTGGCTAATTGGAATGAGTTTCATGGTGGGACTCCCGGGGGGCGGATGTCCCGACAGAGCATAGCCGGAATTGGCGGCCGCCTCACCGGCCTGCGGAAGATCTGTCGGTCCTCGTACGCCAACCGGTCACATCTGCCGAAAGTGGTGCAGGTAACTCCGGCTGACCGGCAATACTTCGCTGCGGCCTTTCAGGTGGATGCTGGCAGTTTCGTTGTCGCCGCGCGTGACGTGGCTGATAGCACGAAGATTCACCACCACCGAGCGGTGCACTTGCACGAAGTGCGTGCCGTCGAGTTGGGCGACCAGATCTTTCAGTGGCGTCCGTATCAGGGCCTCGCCCGGCTTGCCGACGTCGCCACGCCAGGCAATCAGCGTGTACTTTTCGTCGGAGCGCAGAAAGTCGATCTCATCGACGGCGATCAGGCGCAGCGCCTGCCCGACCGACGCGCGGATCCAGCGCAATGGCGCCGGGCCGGCCTTCTTCTGCAGCCGCGCCTCGAGCTGTTCCAGCAGCGCTTCGGTGTCCGGCGCCGGTTGCGCGGCGCGTAGCCGCTCCTTCAGCCGTGCCACGGTGTCGGCCAATCGCGCTGGCTCGACGGGCTTGACCAGGTAATCGAGCGCTCCGTGTTCGAAAGCCTGCACCGCGTACTGGTCGTAGGCGGTGACGAATACCAGGTGGGCACGGCGACCGATGAAGCGCGCCGCCTCCACGCCCGACAGGCCCGGCATGTGTACGTCCAGGAAGCAGATGTCCGGTTGCACTGCTTCGAAACGCTCGACGGCCTCGCGGCCATGGCGCGCCTGCGCCACGACGTCCAGCTCCGGCCAGGCTTGTGCAAGCTGGCGCACCAACGATTTGCGCAGCAGGGGCTCATCTTCGGCGATCAGTGCCGTCGGCCGTCGCGGCGTCATGCCTTGGTCCTCCGAGCCGGAAATTCAACTTCCGCAATCGTGCCGTGCGGATGCAGCGGCAGCAAGCGCAGTTGCGCTTCGCGGCCAAACGCCAGTTGCAGGCGTTCGCGCAAGTTCGACAGCCCGGTACCAAGGCCGTCGCCTGGCTGCGACAGCCCCATGCCGGTGTCGATCACCTCGGCGCGGCAACGACCGTCGGTCACGCGCACGCGCACCTCGATTCGCCCGCCTTCCTCGTTGGGGTCGATGCCATGGCGAACCGCGTTTTCGACCAGGGTCAACAGCGTCATCGGCGGACAGATGAGCGCCAACGCGGCGTCGTCGACGTGCAGGGTAAACTGCATCCGGTCGGGCATGCGCATGTGCATGACCTCCAGGTAGGCACGCACCAGTTCGACTTCCTGCGCCATCGTTGTGGCCTGCTCGTTAAGACGCGGCACGGCGGCGCGCAGGTAGGCAATCAGACTGCCCAGGACGGCGGAGGCTTGCGCCGAGCCGGAATCGACCAACTCGCGCACATTCGCCAGCGTGTTGAACAGGAAGTGCGGCTCGACCTGCGCCTGCAATAGCCGCATGCGGGCATCAAGCGCCTGGCGCTCGAACTGGCTACGTTCCAATTCAAAAGCCAGTGCCTGCCGCTGCGCCTGGCCGCTGATGTGCCGATACAGCGCCGACATCGCGATCCACGGCGTCAACACGATGCCAAGCCCGGTGATCATCGCGAAGCCTTCCAGGCGGTCCTTGTTCTGCGTCCAGTGCACCGCATCACCCATGGTCGTGAACGAATACGCGATCGCCACCGCGAATGGCACCACGACCGCCACAGCAACGACCTGCAATACCCAGCGCGCCGTCCAGCGCGGAAGCTTCTTCGGCCAGCGCTCGACCAAGCCGAACACCAGCACCTGGACAGTGCCGAGAAACGCCAGGCGAATGAACAGCACGGCCCACGACGACCTCCAGCCGGGCAGGAAGATCAGGCTAAGGACCAGCGAAGCAATGAGCACCACGCGCATGCGCGGCCAGCCGAACAGGCGCGGGAACAGTTTTGGTATCGGCGGTGGAGCGGCGGCAGCCATGGCGTGACAATACCAAAGGATGTGAAGCGCGGGCCCTGCGGCCCGGGACGCTTACAGGCGCGGCAGCCACATGATCATCGACGCAGGCTCCGGTGTTGGCGATGGCCTGCAGTCTTGCCAAGGGTGCATCCCCACGAAAGCGCCGTCGGACGAACCGCGTTTTCAACCCGATGAACCGCGCCCGGGCGCGACGGGTCGCGGGAGTGTCGGTGGGCATGACCAGGGATTGCGCGCGGTCGTTGTCGTTGTCGTTGTCGCAACAGCGGCCATCCAGAGAGCGTCGCTCGTCCGCGCCCAGCGTCGTTCGCCTTACGCCTGCGGCTGTCCGTCGCAAACCGCTTTGCCGGGAGCGAATGATTGGCCAAAGTCATTCCCGCGACCGGCACGACCGCCGGGAGAGGGTAGGGGCATGATCTGGATTCACGTTGCTGCGGGACTGCTGGCGCTCGCTTCGGGCGCAGTCGCCCTTTATTCCGCGAAAGGATCGACGCTGCATCGCAAGGCCGGGAGGGTGTTCGTCATCGCCATGCTGGTGATGACCTCGAGTGCGGTGCTGATCGCGGCCTTCCTCCGGCCGAATCCCGTGAACGTGGTTGCCGGGACGCTGACCTTCTATCTGGTCAGCACCGGACTGCTCACGGTTCTACGGCCCGTGGAACGAATGCGCGGACTGGCCGCCGGTTTCATGCTGATGGCATTGGCAGCGAGCGGCTTCGCCCTTGCGTTGGCCTTTGAAGCCATGCATAGCCCCACCGGCACGGTGGGCCATGTGCCGCCGCAACCGCTCTTCATGTTCGGCGCAGTGGGCGCGATCGCTGCGCTGGGCGATGCACGCATGCTATGGGCCGGCAGCATCCAGGGCGCCAGCCGGTTGGCCAGGCACTTGTGGCGCATGAGTTTTGCGATGTGGATCGCAACTGCGTCGTTCTTCCTTGGCCAGGCCGACGTATTTCCGGACGCGATTCGCAAGTCCGGCTTGCTGGCGATCCCCGTGCTGCTGGTGCTGGCACTCCTGGTCTATTGGCTGGCGCGTGTGCTGCTCAAGCGCCGGAGTGCGACCATCGTCGATAACCGGGGTTTGAGGTTCGAGGAATAGCTGGCGACTTGTGCTCACGGCACCGGGCAAGAAACGCAGGGGCCCGATGGGCCCCGCGTTCTTGCCGACAACGAGCCGGATCAGTAACCGCGGCGATAGCGACGCGAGTAGCGGTGCGGGTCGTAGTAGCGTGGGTCGTAGCCAACCCCGTAATAGCCCGGATATGAACTGCCGATACTGATCGAGATCCCGCTGTCGTAGCCGCGATAGCTGTCGTAGCCGCGATCGTAACCGAAGCCGCGATCGTAACCGTAGTCGTAGCCGTAGTCGTAGCCGTAGCCGTAGTCAGCATCGCGATAGCCGTCATCGCAGCGGCGGCTCGAATCGCTGGCGATGCTGTAGCCCAGCGCGGCGCCCGCAACTGTGGCGGCGGTCCTCCCGTTGCCGCTACCGAACTGATTGCCGACCACCGCGCCCAGGAGGGCGCCTACAACCGGCGCCGCAGAATCGTGGCGATAGCCATACCGGCCGTCGCAGCGGTTGTCATAGCGATGGCTGTAACGATCATCGTAGCGATCGTCGTAGCGGCTCCCATAGCGAGTGTCATGGCGACTGTCGTAGCGAACTTCATAACGGTCGTCATAGCGGGTGCGGTAACTTGCGTCATAGCTGTCGTCGTACGCCTCGTCCTCGTACGCGTTCCCGTATTGGCTCTCATAGCCGGCGTCGTAGGAATTCTCGTAGTCGTAGCCAACCTCTTGAGCGGCAACCGCGCCCGACGCAGAAGCAAGGGCAAGCACGATCGCAATGCCAATAATTCTGTTCATTTCCTCAGGATCTCCAGTCGCCACGATTGGCGCAGCACCCATACTGGGGCCGCCGATCCCGGCCCGCAATGCGAACAGACTCACAGTTGCCGCCGGTGCGGTCGACTCGGTCAGCTGGCAGTCGGGTTGACGCTGAACTGGTTCATTTTCCTGAGGGGGCGTCGTCGCCAGCGTTATCATTGCCGACGCGCCGGCGCGGGTTCACGATGCGCGGGTGACTTCAGGGAGGATGATCATGAAGACCATGACGTTGATGCTCGCCGCGATGTTGATTTGCGCCGCGACGCACGCCGCCGAAGTGAAGTATTACGACGTGCCAAAGGGCGCGCGGCCGCACGACGTGGCGCCGGATCCGAAACCAGGTGGCCCGGTCTGGTACACGGCGCAGGGCCAGGGCGCTTTGGGCCGGCTCGATCCGCGCACAGGCACGGTTGAACAAATCCCGCTAGGTGCGGGTTCATCGCCGCACGGCGTGATCATCGGGCCGGATGGCGCGCCGTGGATCACCGATAGCGGCTTGAACGCCATCGTTCGCGTCGATCCGGCAACGCGTGAAGTGAAGCGGTTTCCGCTGCCGGTCAAGAGCTACGCGAATCTCAACACGGCCACCTTCGACAAGGCCGGCCGACTGTGGTTTACCGGCCAAGCCGGCTACTACGGCCGGCTTGATCCGGCCAACGGCAAGGTCGACGCCTGGCAGTCGCCGCACGGTCGCGGGCCCTACGGCATCGCAACGACACCGGCGGGCGCTGTTTATTACGCGTCGCTGGCCGGTAATCATATTGCGCGCATCGATCTGGCCACCGGCAAGGCAACGCCGATCGCACCGCCGACCAGCGGGCAGGGTGCGCGGCGAGTGTGGAGCGATTCGGCCGGGCGCATCTGGGTGAGCGAATTCAATTCCGGGCAGGTTAGCCGCTACGACCCCCGACTCGCCGCCGTCGGCAAGAATGCCTGGCGCGCATGGAAGCTGCCAGGCAACGGCCCGCGCGCGTATTCGGTATGGGTGGATGAGAAGGACAAAGTCTGGCTGACCGACTTTTCCGCCAATGCGATCGTCCGCTTCGATCCGGTCAGCGAAACGTTCGAAAGTTTTCCCAGCACCGCCCGAGCTGCCGGTGTACGCCAGATGCTTGGTCGCGCCGGCGAGGCCTGGGGCGCCGAATCGGGCGCCGATCGCCTGGTGATGGTGAAGCACTGAACCG
>JBAZBG010000050.1:0-9604 GCA_041671585.1 Arenimonas sp.
GGTGGATGCTCGAATACAACGAGCAACGACCCCACGACTCCCTGGGCGATCTGACGCCCAGCGAGTACCGTCAACAAGTCGCCGGAGGTTCTACTTTTAGAATGTCTACTTGACGGGGAAGCTTACGCTGGCGCGCCAGATTCTTGCCCGGCTTGCCGTTCGTATCGAGTCGTTCCCGTCTTCGAGCCAGACTTAAACCTTGACCCTCCATACGTAAACGTTTGCGAAGCGTGCAATTGGAACTCGTACGACGATGCGAAGCAAAAATAGCTTCGAATGGAAAGCTAGTGAGGCCAGCGGCGATGGGAAACACGTGAAGTTACCCCGAAGTACTACTTTGACCTGCCGAGGCTGCGTAATCGCTTCATTAGGCCGCTGCGCATGGACTCGTTGACACTATTTACGACGGCACTCTCGCCGGTCCAGACCGCCGACCACAACGCCAAAACGATGGACCAAAAGGCAAGCCAAGAAAAAAACACAGAAAAGACCACCAACCAGTCGCCATCGGTCGAATAAAAAGACAAGACCAGGAATACAAAAAAACACGAGCAGAGCGAAAAACAGGAGCGGTACAAAGCTCTCACCAGCACGTCATATCGTGCAAGTTCAGGGACTTTCCCTTTCGGAACTCCGGACGTCAAGACCTGCGCGATCGCCGGAAATATGACTGCGATCCAAATCCCAAAGATGGTAACGACAAGCCCAGCGAATGCCACAAGTGCAGTTTGTACTGCCAGAATTGTTGAAAGCGCGACGCGTGAGCCCGCAAGCCCAGCAAATATCGCGAGGGCGATAAGAAACACGTCGAGTGCCAGATGTTGCCTAGTGCTCATCGAAAGAATCTAGATGCCTTTGAAGGTTCTCGCCGAGGTACTCCTCAAGCGAATCAATATTAACCATCCCATTTTCCGAACGGGCAACATCAAGCTGCGCCTTATTTCTTGCAACGCTACCGCTAAGCCAATAGATTTTTTGAGACTCCCGCGCGAGGGTAAAGCCAACATCGTCCCACGTGTCTTCAGCGTTTTCGTCATGTTTTCCAATAACAGCGTCCAGTTTCTCGGGCGTTAGCCTCGTTTTGAACTCATATTGAAATGCGATGTCCGCGCGCAAACGATTATTGATTGGCATACCGGCCAGCTGAAATGCAGAGTCCAGAAACATTTTGTGGGCCTCAACCTCCGGATCGATAGTCGCTCTTCTCACAATTTTTCGAATATTTTCACAATTCGCCCTAATGTGGTCAGTATGTCCAGCTACTCTAACCAAAGCCGTCGCAAATTTTGCGACAGCGCCCTCAGCGATCTCGGGATCATCACCGTCCTCATCGCTATACCCAAGTAGTTCAGTTTCGTCGTCGGCATTCCATACACACGATTCCGAAAATGACGTAAGAAAACCGCTCACAAAGCGCTGAAATTGTCGGCTACCGTTCAGCCGTTGATCGAAGCGTATATTCAATACCTTGTGTCGCCGGACATCAACACAGAAGAACGCTGGGTAGCCGGGCAGACTCAACGCATCCACCGGAACGGCACTTATTTCTGCCGCGCCGATCTGTGATTCGACTTGCAGCACCTGGACTCCTTCGTCAACGCGCGGGAGTTCGTTCCAAGTAACGATTAAGTAGCGACCATTACCGAGCTCTCGAATGTCGAGACAAAATGCCCTGAGGATATCTGCATCCTCGTCTACGGAGTATGTGCTGGACTCCCCAATCGACCCCAAGGTCGCGGTCCATCGCGCAAGACCGCGCATGACATCCGCCAACGATGAAAATAGATGTTCGTCATCTTCGTTGTAGTAACCGCACAGTCGAACGCGATAAAGCGTGAGGGTTGCCTCTTCCATGCGTTTCCCCTGTGCTGCATAGGATAGTCTTGATTCGAGAGCGGTGCCCGCCCGAAGGGAGGCCAACCCCGACTGCTGGCTCGTTACATATTTCGACGATACTCGCCACCAACGTCATAAAGCGCATGGCTGATCTGCCCCAAACTATGCGTCTTCACTGCTTCCATCAACGCGGCGAAGATGTTTTTCCGGTCACGGGCGGTGGATTGGAGGGGGGCAAGGCCGTTCGCGGCTGAAGCCGCTCCCACAGTGGCGGGAGCCAAGACATTCCGAAGCGTTTGAAATGTTTGGACATTCTCGATCTGCTGAGCCTTTTCCTCAGGCGTGCTTCTGATTAGCTCGATGGTGGTGACGATGTCGCCGCCGTGTTCGCGGGGTAGAAAGGTATTCACGCCGATCAGCGGCAACGAGCCATCGTGCTTCTTGTGCTCGTAGTACATCGACTCTTCCTGGATCTTGCCGCGCTGGTACATGGTGTCCATCGCGCCTAGTACGCCGCCCCGCTCGCTCAAGGCTTCGAATTCCTTGTAGACAGCCTCCTCGACGATGTCGGTCAGCTTGTCGACGATGAAGCTGCCCTGCCAGGGGTTCTCGCAGAAGTTCAGGCCGAGTTCCTTGGTGATGATCATCTGGATGGCGACGGCGCGACGTACCGATTCTTCGGTCGGCGTGGTAATCGCTTCGTCGTAGGCGTTGGTGTGCAGCGAGTTGCAGTTGTCGAACAAGGCATACAAGGCCTGCAGCGTCGTGCGGATATCGTTGAACTGGATTTCCTGGGCGTGCAAGGAACGGCCGCTGGTCTGGATGTGGTACTTCATCATCTGGCTGCGCGGGTCGGCGCCGTAGCGCTCGCGCATGGCGCGGGCCCAGATGCGGCGGGCGACGCGGCCGATGACGGTGTATTCGGGGTCCATGCCGTTGCTGAAGAAGAAGCTCAGGTTGGGCGCGAAGTCGTCGACCTTCATGCCGCGGGCCAGGTAGTACTCGACGATGGTGAAGCCGTTGCTCAGGGTGAAGGCGAGCTGGCTGATCGGGTTCGCGCCGGCTTCGGCGATGTGATAGCCGGAGATCGAGACGCTGTAGAAATTGCGCACTTTGTGGTCGACGAAGAACTGCTGGATGTCGCCCATCATGCGCAGCGCGAACTCGGTGCTGAAGATGCAGGTGTTCTGCGCCTGGTCTTCCTTCAGGATGTCGGCCTGCACGGTGCCGCGCACGGTGCTCAGGGTTTCGGCGCGGATGCGGGCGTAGGTTTCCGCGTCCACCAGTTGGTCGCCGGTGAGGCCGAGCAAGGCGAGGCCGAGGCCGTTGTTGTGGCCCGGGAGTTCGCCGTCGTATTTCGGACGCGGCTTGCCATCGAAGAATTTGTCGATGGCTTTCTGGGCGACGGCCCAACGGCCTTCATCGGCCTTCAGGTATTTCTCGACCTGCTGATCGACCGCGGTGTTCATGAACATCGCCAGGATCATCGGCGCCGGGCCGTTGATGGTCATCGACACGCTGGTGGTCGGCGAGCAGAGGTCGAAACCGGAGTACAGCTTCTTCATGTCGTCGAGTGTGGCGATGGACACGCCGGAGTTGCCGACCTTGCCGAAGATGTCCGGGCGCATCGCCGGGTCTTCGCCATACAGGGTGACCGAGTCGAACGCGGTGGACAGGCGCGCGACCGGCTGGCCGTCGCTCAGATAGTGGAATCGCCTGTTGGTGCGCTCAGGCGTGCCTTCGCCGGCGAACATGCGAATCGGATCCTCGCCGACGCGGCGATACGGGTACACGCCGCCGGTGTAGGGATAGGCGCCGGGCAGGTTTTCCTTCATCAGGAAAGTCAGCAGCTCGCCCCAGCTTTTGTAGGTGGGCGCGGCGATCTTCGGGATTTTCTGGTGCGAGAGGGAGTCGCGGTAGTTTTCGACTTTGATGGATTTGCCGCGCACGTGGTATTCGGTCACGTCGTCGGTGATGGATTTGAGGCGGGCCGGCCATTCGCGCAGCAGGTGGATGGCGTCAGCGGAGAGGGATTTCACCGCATCCTGATAGCGCTGCCGCAGCGTCAACAGCGACCGATCCACTGTGGGAGCGGCTTCAGCCGCGATGCCTTTGCTCTTCTCGTGGTGGGAAGTAATCGCGGCTGAAGCCGCTCCCACAAGGTCTTCGTGGTCGTAGAGGCCGAGCATTTTGGGGAGCTTTTCGTCGCCTAGGGCCTTTAGGGATTGCCAGAAGGATTGGGCGCGGTCGGCGGCTTCGGCTTGGATGTCGATTGAGGCGTTGATGCCGCGGCCTTGTTCGGCGATTTCGGCGAGGTAGCGGGCGCGGGGGCCGGGGATTAGGATGGTGGCGCGGGGTTCGCGGAGGGTTGTGTCTAGGGCTGGGGTCCAGGAGATCGCGGCTGAAGCCGCTCCCACACCTAGTTTCTCGCGGACCAGGCGGCAGAGGTTGGTGAACATCCAGGTGATGCCGGGGTCGTTGAACTGGCTGGCGATGGTGGGGTAGACGGGGACGTCTTCGTCTTTCATCTGGAAGGCGACGCGGTTGCGCTTCCACTGTTTGCGGACGTCGCGCAGGGCGTCTTCGGCGCCGCGCTTGTCGAATTTGTTGAGCACTACCAGTTCGGCGTAGTCGAGCATGTCGATCTTCTCGAGCTGCGACGGGGCGCCGAAGTCGCTGGTCATGACGTAGACGGGGAAGTCGACCAGGTCGACGATCTCGGAATCGGATTGGCCGATGCCGGCGGTTTCGACCAGCACCAGGTCGTAGCCCTGCCCTTTCAGGAAACCGATGCAGTCCTTGAGCACGGCGTTGGTCGCCACGTGCTGGCGGCGCGTGGCCATGGAGCGCATGAAGATGCGCGGCGAGCGCAGCGAGTTCATGCGGATGCGGTCGCCGAGCAAGGCGCCACCGGTACGGCGGCGCGTCGGGTCGACGGAGATGACGGCGATGCGCATGTCCGGGAAGGATTGCAGGAAGCGGTTCATTAGTTCGTCGGTGACGGAGGATTTGCCGGCGCCGCCGGTGCCGGTTAGGCCGATTACTGGGGTTTTGCCGGCGGCTAGGTGCCATTGTTTGCGGAGGGTGATGAGCTCGGATTCTTCGAAGGCGCCTTCTTCGATGGCGGAGAGCATTTTGCCTATGCTGATTTCGTTGTCTTTGTTGGCGGATTTCGCGGCTGAAGCCGCTCCTACAGTTGGCACGCGGTGGGTTTTGGTGCGGGCTACTAGGTCCTCGATCATCTTGACGAGGCCCATGTGCATGCCGTCGTTGGGGTGGTAGATGCGTTCGACGCCGTAGTCCTGGAGTTCCTTGATTTCTTCGGGGGTGATGGTGCCGCCGCCGCCGCCGAAGACGCGGATGTGGGCGGCGCCGCGCTCGCGCAGCATGTCGACCATGTACTTGAAGTATTCGATGTGGCCGCCCTGGTAGCTGGACAGGGCGATGCCGTCGGCGTCTTCCTGCAAGGCGGCGCGCACCACGTCTTCGACCGAGCGGTTGTGGCCCAGGTGCACGACTTCCACGCCCTGCGCCTGGATCAATCGACGCATGATGTTGATCGCGGCGTCGTGGCCATCGAAGAGGCTGGCGGCGGTGACGAAGCGCAGCGGGCTGCGTTCGGTCTGGGCGTCGGCGTTCGGGAGGGTCGGGGCGGGGTTGGACATGGCGCACTCGGGGCTGTAAGGCAGACCGAGATTGTAGCGCGCGGGGCGGGATTGGGCTGTGTGGCGGGGTTATCGCGGCTGAAGCCGCTCCTACAGGTGAGGATTGGTTGTTGCGTGGCGGCTATGACTGGGGGGGCTCGGATTCTTCTTCCATGGCCAGCGTCGCGTCGATCTGCGCGTCGGGCATCCTGCCCTCCAGACGGACGCGCAAGGCCAGGTCGGTGCGCGAATCGGCGATGTCGATCGCGTCGCGGTAGCTGATCCGGCCGGCGTCGAACAGGCGATACAGCGCCTCATCGAAAGTCTGCATGCCCATTTCGGTGCTTTGCTTCATCGCGTCCTTGATGCCGCTGATGTCGCCCTTGCAGATCAGGTCGGAAACATAGGGTGACTCCAACAGGATCTCCACCGCCGGCACGCGCCGGACGCCCGGGATGATGCTCCGCACCAGACGCTGCGAGATGACCGCCCGCAGGTTCAAGGACATGTCCAGCAGTGCCTGCGCGCGGGCGGTGTCGGGAAAGAAGTTGATGATGCGATCGAGCGTCTGGTTGGCGTTGTTGGCGTGCAGCGTGGACAGGCACAGGTGGCCGGTTTCGGCATAGGTGATGGCCGCCTGCATCGTTTCGCGGTCGCGGATCTCGCCGATCATGATCACGTCCGGCGCCTCGCGCATGGCGTTCTTCAGCGCGTTGGCGTAGCTGTGCGTGTCCAGCCCGATCTCGCGCTGGTCGACCACCGATTTCTTGTGCGAGTGCAGGAATTCGATCGGCTCCTCGACGGTGAGGATGTGCCCGGTGCGGTTCTGGTTGCGGTGGTCGATCATCGAGGCCATGGTGGAGGTCTTGCCCGACCCGGTGGCGCCGACGAACAGGATCAGCCCGCGCGGCAGCATGATCAGCTCCTGCAGCAGGGGCGGCAGGTTCAATTCGGCGATCGTCGGAATCTTGTTGGTGACGTAGCGAATCGCCATGGCCACGTCGCCGCGTTGCCGGTAGAGGTTGATGCGGAAGCGGCCGATGTCGCCGAGCGCGATCGCCAGGTTCATCTCCCACTGCTCTTCGAACTCGGCCTGCTGGCGTTCGTTCATCACCGAATACGCCATCTCGCGCACCTGCAGCGTGGTCAGTGGCTTGCTGCCGATGGGAGCGGTAATGCCGTCGATCTTGATGTTCGGCGGCGCGCCGGGACTGAGGAACACATCGGAGGCCGACTGCTCGGCCATCATTCGCAGGTACTGTTGCAGGTCCATTGCCCTCGGTCGCTCCCGGTGCCGTTCCCAGCGCCAAATATAGGCCCTGTCGAGCATCGGTGCGCGGTTGGGATATCGGGCAAAAAAAAGGCGACCGGAGTGCGGTCGCCAATTCCCTGCTCAAGGGTTAGTGCCAGCCGCTTTCCGGGGAGAGACAAAGCAGCCAGGCATTTGGATGAACGCAGCCAATGGGAAAAACAGGCCACCGAACCGCCATCTGTACGTCAGCGTTAGAGCGATTGCTTTACACTACGCCGCGCCGAGCGCCCTGCCCGACCCGAACGGCTTCCAACCATTCCTTAAATTACAGCGACTTAGATGAACTTGCTAAGGAACTTTCGAGACCAAACTCGAACCCTTGGCCGCGCATCCAGTCCCGGAGTTCTCCATGATTTTCGAAACCCTCGCCCAAACCGGTCACGAAGAAGTCATCTTCTGCCACAACAAAGACGCTGGCCTCAAGGCGATCATCGCCATCCATAACTCGGTGTTGGGCCCGGCCCTGGGCGGCCTGCGCATGTGGCCGTATGCCACCGAGCAGGACGCGCTCAACGATGTGCTGCGCCTGTCGCGCGGCATGACCTACAAGGCGGCGGTGTCCGGCCTGAACCTGGGCGGCGGCAAGGGCGTGATCATCGGCGACCCGAGCAAGGACAAGTCGGAAGCGCTGTTCCGCGCCTTCGGCCGTTTCGTCAATTCGCTCAACGGCCGTTACATCACCGCCGAAGACGTCGGCATCGATGTCAACGACATGGAATACGTGTTCCGCGAAACCGAATTCGTCACCGGCGTGCACCAGGTGCATGGCGGTTCGGGCGACCCGTCGCCGTTCACCGCCTACGGCACTTTGCAGGGCCTGATGGCCGCGCTGCAGGTCAAGTTCGGCAATGAGGACGTTGGCAATTACGCGTACGCGGTGCAGGGCGTGGGCCATGTCGGCATGGAATTCGTCAAGCTGCTGCGCGAGCGCGGCGCGAAGGTGTTCGTCACCGACATCAATTCCGACCTGGTGCAGCGCGCGGTCGACGACCACGGCGCCGAAGCGGTGGCCCCGGACGAGATCTACGACGTCGACGCCGAAGTGTATTCGCCGTGCGCGCTGGGCGGCACGGTCAACGTCAACACGCTGCCGCGCCTGAAGTGCCAGATTATCTGCGGCGCCGCCAACAACCAGCTGGCCGACGACGAGATCGGCGACGAAGTAACCCGCCGCGGCATCCTGTATGCGCCCGATTACGCGGTCAACGCCGGCGGCCTGATGAATGTGTCGCTGGAAATCGACGGTTACAACCGCGAGCGCGCCATGCGCATGCTGCGCACCATCTACTTCAACCTGGGCCGCATCTTCGAGATTGCCAAGCGCGACAGCATCCCGACCTACCTTGCCGCCGACCGCATGGCCGAAGAGCGCATCACCGCCATCGGCAAGCTGCGCCTGCCGCACCTGGGCCAGACGGCGCCACGCTTCCAGGGCCGTAGCGGCCGCTAAGGGGACTGCGATGCGTGCTTTCCAGCTCGGCGACGAACTCGATGCCCTGCGCGACACCGTGCGTCGTTTCGCCGAGAGCGAGATTGCCCCGCGCGCCGCGCAGATCGACCACGACAATGCGTTTCCGCTCGACCTGTGGCCGAAACTGGGCGCCATGGGTCTGCTCGGCATCACCATCCCGGCCGAGTACGGCGGCTCGGGCATGGGCTACCTGGCGCACGTGGTGGCGATGGAGGAAATCTCCCGCGCTTCCGGTTCGATCGGGCTGAGCTACGGCGCGCATTCCAACCTGTGCACGCAAAACCTGTACGTCAACGGCACCCAAGCGCAGCGCCAGAAGTACCTTCCCGGCCTGTGCAGTGGCCAGGCCAAGGGCGCGCTGGCGATGAGCGAGGCCGGCGCCGGCTCCGACGTGGTTGGCTCCATGAGCTGCCGCGCCGAGAAGCGCGACGGCCGCTGGGTGGCCAACGGCAGCAAGATGTGGATCACCAACGGTCCCGAGGCCGACACGCTGATCGTTTACATGCGCACCGCGGGCAAGGAAGCCGGCTCGCGCGGCATGACGGCCTTCATCGTCGAACGCGGCATGCAGGGTTTTTCCACGGCGCAGAAACTCGACAAGCTCGGCATGCGCGGTTCCAACACCTGCGAACTGGTGTTCGACAATTGCGAGATTCCGGAAGCCAACGTGCTGGGCGAAGTGAACCAGGGCGTCAAAGTGCTGATGTCGGGCCTGAACACCGAGCGCCTGGTTTTGACCGGCGGTCCGCTGGGCCTGATGCAAGCCGCGCTGGACCTCACCCTGCCCTACGTCCGCGAGCGGCGGCAGTTCGACGCGGCCATCGGCACCTTCGGGCTGATGCAGGGCAAGCTCGCCGACATGTACACCGCGCTGCAATCGGCGCGCGCGTTCGCCTACCAGGTGGCCCGCGACTTCGACGCCGGCCATGCCTCACGCGCCGACGCGGCCAGCTGCCTGCTGCACGCATCCGAAGCCGCGGTGCAGGTGACGCTGGAAGCCATCCAGTCGCTGGGCGGCAACGGCTACATCAACGAGTACCCGGCCGGCCGCCTGCTGCGCGACGCCAAGCTGTACGCCATCGGCGCCGGCACCAACGAAATCCGCCGCATGCTGATCGGCCGCGAACTCTTCGAAGACCGCTCCTGAAGCCCCCTGTAGGAGCGGCTTCAGCCGCGATTGGGCTCGATAAGAGCTATCGCGGCTGAAGCCGCTCCCACAAGAGCTATCGCGGCTGAAGCCGCTCCCACAAGGGGCGGGCTTGAGTTGGGCTTGGGTTGGGCTAGACTCGGCCCATCAGGGGAAATTCGGAGTGGCTATGGACTTTCTGGTACACGCGCCCC
>JBAZBG010000051.1:0-9579 GCA_041671585.1 Arenimonas sp.
ATTTCGGTGTTCGTGTGCCAGGTGCCGTTGGCGTACTCGAAGAAGTCGTCACCGGGCGCCACGCTCCGATTCATCCCGGCGGTGTCGAAACCAAAGCTGCCGAACACGGGCTTGGCCGGCGCGGCAGGCGGGGGCGGGGGCACCGCCCCCGTGGGTGCCGGCGCCGGCTTGCTGCAGGCGCCGAGCACGATTGCCAGCAAAGCGGCGGCCAATGCCGGCAGCTGACTGCGGTTGGGTCGACGGGGGTTGGTCATGGCGTGCTTCCGGCAGGGAGAGCGCCAAAGGATAGGCGTTCTGTCGACGTCCTGCAGCGGCGGGCGGTGGCGGAGCCACCGGTGCGCGCGGGTTCAGCAACCTTGCTCGGGAGCGAACGCGGGAAACCGCCAGGGTGGGGACCCGCGCCTTCGCGAGGTATAAGAGTCGGGACTGTTCCATCGGAAGACATCTACGACTATGCGAATCCTGAGCGCGATCGCGCTAATCCTCGTCGCGGCTGCCTGCAGCCGAACCAGCAACCCGCCGCCGGCGACGACCGCGCCGACGGCACAGCCCGGCGTTGCGGCGTCGTCCGCGCCGCCAGCCGTTGCCGAACTTCCTGCTCCGCCACCCGAGAGCAAGGCGAGCGCGCCGACGACGCGACGCAAGGCAGCGACCGCGTCGGGTACGCGTCCGCGGGCGGCGACGCCGCCGCCACCCCGCGATACGCGCACCGACGATGACCAGGCCGCGCGCGACTTCCAGGCCGAGCAAGAGCAGCGCGACCGTGAATTGCTGGAGCGGGACGCGGAAGACGCGTTGGCCCGCGATCCGCAGGAAATCCAGGAAGGCGAGCGCTACGCGGAAGAGGATGAGGTGCCGCCCATCGATGAGGACGAGCCCTACGATGAACCTCCGCTCGATGACGAATATCCGCCGGAAGACGATTACCCGCCCGAAGATGAATACCCGCCGGAAGACGATTACCCGCCCTATGACGGTTGAGCGCCCGGGATTATTTGTCCTCGGGTAAACGGTGAAATGCGCCAACGCGTTCGCGTCGGGGCAGCCGCGTCGGCCAGCCTCCGGCCATCGCCCGGTACAACTGGATCACTCCACTGAGACTGCGCGTGCGGCTTTGCGCCCAGGCATCCTGCGCCTGCAGGTTGCTGCGCTCGGCGTCCAGCACGTCCAGCAGCGTGCCGGCGCCGGCTTCGAAACGGGTGCGGGCAAGCGCGGCGGCGCGGGCGCTGTCTTTCGCCGCGCCTTGCAGGCTTTGATCTTCGACGCGGGCCTTGTCGTAGCGAACCAATGCGTTCTCGGTTTCCTCCAGCGCCAGCAACACCGTCTGCTGGTAGCGCGCCAGCTCGCCGGCGGCCTCGGCGTTGCTTGCGGCGATGCGGGCGCGGACCCGGCCGACGTCGAGAAACGACCAGTCCACGCCGAGCGCCACCAAGCGGGTTTCGCTGTCGCGCGCGAATAGCGCACCGCTGTCGACCGATTGGCTGCCCAATAATCCCCCGAGCGTGAAGCGTGGAAACAAGTCCGCGGTCGCCACGCCGATGCGAGCGGTTGCCGCATGCAAGCGGTGTTCGGCGGCAGCCACGTCCGGGCGCCGGCGCAGCAACTCGCCGGGTGTGCCGGGATCGAGTCCGGGCGGCAGTGCCGGCAGTGTCCTGGACGCTTCCAATTCGGCAACCAATGCCCCGGGCTGCCTGCCGCTGAGTACCGCCAGCCGATGCGCTGCCATGGCGATCTGCGCCTCCAGCGCCGGAATACGCGACGAGGTAGTTTGCAGCTGCGCCTGGGCCCGGGCGACATCGAACTCGGTACCGCGTCCGGCGGCCAGGCCGCTATCGACCAGGCGCAGGGTTTCAGACTGGCTCTGCGCATTTTTCCTGGCTACTTCCAGCCGCTCCTGCAAGCCGCGCAACGCCATGTACTGGTTGGCGACTTCGGCGACGATGCTTACCTGCATCGCTTGCAGATCAGCACCAGCAGCGTCGGCGCCGGCATGGCGCGCCTCGATATTGCGGCGGATGCGTCCGAAAAGATCCAGTTCCCAGCTGGCGACAAACTTCGCCTCGTGGTTGCGCTGGTTGCGATCGTCGCGCGACGTCCCGGGAGCCTGGTCGGCGCTGAGGCGCGAGTCGCCGGTGCTGGCCTCAGCGGTCAGCGTCGGCATCCGGTCGAACTTCGCGCCTCGTGACGAGGCATTGGCGGCGTCATAGCGACTCAGGGCAATGCGCAAATCGTGATTGGCGAGCAAGCTCTGCTCGATCAGTTCGCTCAGTTGCCGATCACCGAAGCTGTGCCAGAACTCCTGGTCCTGCACTCGCGGCGGCGTGCTCGGTTCCTGGCTGCCGGCGCGCAAGAATCGATCGGCGGTATCCGTCACCGGCCGCACATGGTTCGGCCCGACGGCGCAGGCGGCCAGCATGGCGCTGAGCACGGCCGCCGCGAGCGGTCGCAGCAATGGATTACGCATGGACGATCTCCGAAAGGGTGCTCGAGCCGTGCGCGACCAGCGGCCGCGCCACCAGCTTGCGCAATGCGACATAGAACACCGGCGTGAGAAACAGGCCGAACAAGGTGACGCCGAGCATGCCGGCGAATACCGTGATGCCGGTGACCGAACGTACTTCGCTGCCGGGACCGCTGCCGATCAGCAAGGGCACCGTGCCGGCGATGAAGGCAATGGAAGTCATCACGATCGGCCGCAATCGCAGGCGGCAGGCTTCCAGGGCCGCTTCGACCACGCCCTTGCCCTGCAGCTCCAGCTCGCGGGCAAATTCGACGATCAGGATCGCGTTCTTGCAGGCCAGGCCCATCAACACCACCAGTCCGACCTGCACGAACACATTGTTGTCGCCGCCAGTCAGCCAGACGCCGAACAGGGCGGACAACAAGGTCATCGGCACGATCAGGATGACCGCCAGCGGCAGCGTCCAGCTTTCATACAATGCGGCGAGCACGAGGAAGGCGAGCAGTATCGACAGTGGAAAGACGATCAGTGCCGCCTTCCCCTGCGTGGCCTGCTGATAGCTCAGGTCGGTCCACTCGATGTTCATGCCGTTGGGCAGCACATGAGCAGACATCTCCTGCAGCTTGGCCATTGCTTCGGTCGACGACAGCAGGCGCGGATCGGCTTCGCCGATCAGATCGGCCGCCGGATAGCCGTTATAGCGGATCACCGGATCCGGGCCGTAGGTCTGGCTGATGCTGACCATGCTGCCGATCGGCACCATCTCGCCATTGGCATTGCGCGTGCGCAGGTTGGCGATGTCTTCCAGGCCATCGCGGTAGCGACTGTCGGCTTGCGCGATCACCTGGTAGGTGCGCCCGAAGCGATTGAAGTCGTTGACGTAGGCCGATCCAAGATAGGTTTGCAGCGTGTCGAACAGCTCGGTCAGCGGCACGCCCTGCGCCTTGGCCTTGTCGCGGTCGACCTGGGCGTCCAGCTGGGGCACGTTGGCCTGGTAGGTGCTGATCGGAAAGAACAGCCCCGGGGTCTGCGAGATCGCGCCGGAGAATGCACCGACCGCGTTCTGCAACTGGCCATAGCCCAGGCCGGCGCGATCCTGCACGAACATCGAATAGCCCGAACCCTGGCCGAGGCCGAGAATCGGCGGCGGCATGATGGCGAAGGCAAAGCCTTCTTTCATGCCGCCGAACTTCTGGTTGATCTCGGCGGTGATCTGCGCGGCGCTTTGCTTGCGCTCGCTGTGCGGCTTCAGCGGAAAAAACACGGTGCCGGTATTGGGCGTGTTGGTGAACTGCAGTGCATTCAGACCTGGAAACGCCACCGCATCCTGCACGCCGTCGACACCCAGCGCGATCGTGCTCATCTTGCGGATCATCGCGTCGGTGCGCGCCAGCGACGCGCCTTCCGGCAGTTTGACGCCACCAATCAGGTACAGCTTGTCCTGGGTCGGAATGAAGCCGCCCGGCACCGCACTGAACATCACGCCGGTGCCAACCAGCAGCGCCGCGTATACAGCGAACACGGCGCCGCGTTTGCCGAGCGCACGCGAAATGGCTCGCTGGTAGCGCTGCGAGCTGCGCGCAAAGAAATGATTGAACGGACGGAAGATCCAGCCGAACAGACGCTCGATCAGCCGCGACGGCGCGTCTTTGGCCGCGTCATGCGGTTTGAGCAGGGCCGCCGCGAGGGCGGGCGACAAGGTCAGGGAGTTGATCGCGGAAATGACCGTGGAAATGGCGATGGTTGCCGCGAACTGCTTGTAGAACTGCCCGGTGACCCCGTCCAGGAACGCCATCGGCACGAACACCGCGCACAGCACCAGCGCGATCGCCACGATCGGGCCGGAGACTTCCTTCATTGCCTGGTGCGCGGCAGCCAGCGGCGTCATGCCCTGGCCGATATTGCGCTCGACGTTTTCGACCACGACGATGGCGTCATCGACCACGATGCCGATGGCCAGCACCAGGCCGAACAGGGTTAGCGTGTTGATGGAAAAGCCGAGCAGGTACAAGGCGGCGAAGGTGCCGACGATGGATACCGGCACGGCCAGCAGCGGAATGATCGAGGCGCGCCAGGTCTGCAGGAACAGGATCACCACCAGCACCACCAGCAAGGTTGCCTCCAGCAGGGTGGTGACTACCGCCTTGATCGAATCGCGCACGAAGACGGTCGGATCGTAGACGACTTCATAGCTCATGCCCTCGGGAAAGCGCGTAGCCAGCTCGGCCATCCGCGCGCGCACCGCATCGGACAAGGCGATGGCGTTGGCGCCCGGCGACTGGAAGATCGGGATGGCGACGGCGTCCTTGTTGTTGAGCTGCGAGCGCAAGGTGTAGTTGCCGGCGCCAAGCTCGATGCGGGCGACATCCGACAAGCGGACGATCTCGCCGTCGTTGCCGCTCTTGATGACGATGCGGCCGAACTCTTCTTCCGTCTGCAAGCGCCCCCGGGCATTGATGGAAACCAGGAAGTCGCTGTCGACCGGCGTCGGCTCGGCGCCGAGCTGACCGGCGGACACCTGCACGTTCTGCTCACGCACCGCGCGCACGACATCGCCCGCGGTCAGCCCGCGCGCGGCGACCTTGTTCGGATCCAGCCACAGGCGCATCGCATAGTCGCCGGAACCGAACAAGGCCGCCTGGCCAACGCCAGGAAGGCGGGCCAGCTCGTCCTTGATCTTCAGTGTCGCGTAGTTGCGCAGGTACAACGAATCGTACTTGCCGTTCGGCGACAGCAGGTGCACGACCATGGTCAGGGTTGGCGACTGCTTCTGCGTGGTGACGCCCTGTCGGCGCACGTCTTCCGGCAGGCGCGCCTGCGCCTGGCTGACCCGGTTCTGCACCTGCACCTGCGCCTGGTCCGGATCGGTGCCCGGACGGAACGTAACCGTCGTCACCAACACACCGTCGCTGCCGGCGACAGACTTCATGTACATCATGTCCTCGACGCCGTTGATCGCTTCCTCCAGCGGCGCGGCGACGGTTTCAGCGATTACTTTGGGATTCGCTCCCGGGTAGATCGCGCGCACTTGCACGGTCGGCGGCACCACATCCGGGTATTCGCTGATCGGCAGTTGCGGAATCGCGATCAGCCCGGCCGCGAAGATCACGATCGATAACACGGCAGCGAAGATCGGCCGGTCGATGAAGAACTTGGAAAAGTCCATTTGCAGTTTCCTTGGGCGGCGCGCAGCCGCGACGACAATCGGTTCCAGTTATTTCGCGGCGACGGCGACGGTATCGGCAACCGGCGGAACCGCCGATTTCTCCATGCCGACCACGGCGGCCTTGATCGGCATGCCCGGGAAGAACACCTTCTGCACGCCATCGACCACGACCTCGTCGTCCGGCGCCAGTCCCGAACTGACCACGCGCAAGCCGTCGATCATCCGGCCCAGGGTGATGTCCTTGCGCTGGGCAGTGCCATCGGCGCCAAGCACGTAGACATACTTGCGGTCCTGGTCGGTGAGTACCGCCTTGTCGTCGATGAGCAGCGCCTTGAACTCGGCGCTGCCCTCCAGTTGCACGCGGGCGAACAACCCGGGCGTGAACCTGCGCTCGGGGTTGGCCAAAACGGCGCGCGCGCGAATGGTGCCGGTCTTCGGGTCGACCTGGTTATCGATGAAGTCGACGGTGCCGGCGTGCGGGAAACCCTGCTCGTTGGCCAGGCCCACGCGCACCGGATTGTGCGTGCGTGCGCGCTTGCCCGTGCGTGCCAGCTCGTTGTAGCGCAGGTAGGTTTGTTCGTCGCTCTCGAAATAGACGTGCACCGGGTCCAGCGAAACCAGCGTGGCGAGCAGCGTGGCATCGGCCTGCGCCAGGTTGCCGGTGGTGACCAGTGCGCGGCCCACGCGACCGGAAATCGGCGCGCACACTTCGGTGAACTGCAGGTTCAAGCGCGCCGTGGCGACCGCTGCCTCCGCACCACGCACTGACGCTTCGCTCTGCGCACTGGCGGCGTGGCGTGCCTCGAATTCCTCGCGCGAAATCACCTTGGCGTCGATCAGGGTCTGCGCGCGGGCGTCCTGCGTCCGTGCCAGCCGCGCTTCGCTGCGCGCACGCTCGAGTGCCGCCTGCGCCTGCGCGAGAGCGGCCAGGTAGGGACGCTGGTCGATGACGAACAGCAGGTCGCCCTTGCTGACTTCCTGGCCTTCCTGGTAGGCCACGCGATCGATGTAGCCGCTGACCCGCGGGCGCAAGTCGACCGTTTCCGCGGCGCTGATGCGCCCGGTGAAATCATCCCATTCGCGCACGTTGCGCGAGACGACGGACGCGACGCTGACTTCCGCCGCCGGGGGGCCGACAGGCGTTGCCGCCTGGCTGCCACAACCTGCCGCAGCCAGCGCGATCAGGATGCCCGCCGACAGCGACAGCAGTGCTGGGGCCGCATGGCGAAAAGAATTGGTTGGTTTCATGGGGTCTATGCCTTCTTGTTGTTCGGTGAGAGGAGGGGCTTGAGCAACGACCAGGTGTCGTCGAGCGCGCGTTGGGCAGTGGTGTCGATAGGTGGGCCGGCGTCGTGCATGGCGGCTCGCGAGGTTGCAGAAAAGGCACCCGCGACGGGCCCTGGCACCGTGGACCGGCGGGCATGGACGGAGCGGCGGTCGGGCAGGGGCGGTGCGGCGTGCCAGGCAAAGCGGACGACAGCTTCCGCCGGCTCGCGGGTCTCGCCTTGGTCGATCAGCGCGAGCGCCCGCGCACCAATCGCCAACGCGCTCGGCCAGTGGGCGCAAGCGCGCTCATCGTTGTCGTCGGTGCGCGCCGGCATTTCCACGGCGAGCAATTGCACGCGGACCGACAGCGCGCGCGCCTCGTCGTGCAGGACACGCAGCAACATGCGCGTGGCGGCCGCGGCGATCGAGCGGTGGCCGTAGCCTGCCCAGGGCTGTTCGCCGCCAGGCCCGCCGATGACCACATAGCTGCCGTTGCGGCCGGCTTCAGCAAGCAAGGGCACCAGCGCGCGCGCCGCGGCGAGCTGCGGCAGCAATTCCAGATCCAGGGCCAGAGCCAACGCCTCGCTGCCTTGCTCGAGTACGCGGCCACGCGCTGGCTCGCAGCATGTGGCGACGATGACGCCGGCCAACGGACGGCCGAGCTCACGCAGATCGGCGGCCAGGGCGGCGCTACTGCCGTCGTCGGCGAACGAGCCGGGCAGCAGGGTGAGCTCGGTGCCGGGGTGGTCGGTCCTCAGACGCTCGAGCGCCGGGTAGTCGAGCGACACCGCAATCACCGGTCGCTCGGCTTCGATCGCCGCCCGGACCACTGCGCGGCCGATGTTGCCGGTCGCGTCGAGAACCAGCACGGGAGCCTTTATTGTCCCGTTCATGGGATTTGTTCTCCCGCGGGTGGGACGATCTCAGATTTCTCGGTCGGCGGAGGAGGAGATGCCAATGCCGCGAGCGACGCCAGCATCAGTACCAGGAAGATAGAAAGGACAAGGCGAAGGGTGGGCATGGAGTGACCCCAGCGAGGACTGGGGCACAATCTAGTGCCAGAAGCGGCACTTGATTAGCCGTCAATTCAGGGAATAATTGTCCCGAAATCGGGGCAATCCCGAGCCGCCACCGGAATTCCGCCATGAGTCGCGATCTGAACGACACCCTGATTTTCGTCAAAGTTGTAGAGCACGGCAGCTTCATTTCCGCGGCCAAGGCCCTGCGTCTGCCCAAGACCACCGTCAGCCGCAAGGTGCAGGAATTGGAAACGCGGTTGGGCGCGCAGCTGCTGCATCGCACCACGCGCAAGCTCGGATTGACCGAAGCCGGGAACATCTACTTCGAACATTCGCAGCGCATCGCTCGCGAACTCGATGAGGCTGAAAACGCCGTCGGCCAGTTGCAGGGCGGGCCGCGCGGCTGGCTGCGGATCACCGCGCCGTATTCGATCGGCATCACCTGGATCGCGCCCCTGCTCGGCGAGTTCCATGCGCGGCATCCGGAAGTGCGGGTCGAGATGTTGTTGAGCAATGAATCGCTGGATCTGATTTCGAAAGAAATCGATGTCGCGCTGCGGGTCGGCGCCTTGCCCGACTCCAACCTGGCGGCGCGCCGGCTGTCGGTTATCCGCACCCAGGTCTATGCCAGCCCGCTGTACCTGGAACGGCACGGCGAGCCGCTGCATCCCGATGACCTGCAACACCATCGCACGCTGGCCATGCAGAAGCAGCGGCGCAATGGCGGCAGCTATGCGTGGACCTTGCATGATGGCAAGGCCGGCAGTGATTTCGTCATTGATCCGATCCTGGTCGCCAATGATCCCGACGCGCTCCGTGGCGCCCTGTTGTGCGGCGAGGGCCTGATGTTGAACGCCGACGTGGCGGTGAAGGCATTTGCGGAAATGGGCCATGTGCGCCGCGTGCTGGCCGGCTGGACCGGCCCGGAAATGGATTTCAACGCCGTGTTTCCGCGCGGTCTGGTGCAGTCGCCGAAGGTGCGTGCGTTCGTGGACTTCCTGGTCGAACGGCTGAACTTCGATGCCGACTACATGCAGGTGATGTGCCCGGACCGGCAACGCTACGAACAGGTCGCGCAAGCGGCATCGGCGGCGTTGGCGGCCGACCTGATGCGCGCCGGGGCGGCTGGCGAGCCCGGCCAGGCCGTGGCGCAAGATCCCATGTTCCGGGTGCCCTCAGCGGTCTGATTGCCGGGTTCGCGGTAGGCAGGCCCGCGGCAACATGCCGGGCTACGAGTCCAGGACGCCCGCCCACCCAAGGCTTTGGTGCGGCGCGTCACACAATTGACGCCAAATTGTTGGATGATCTGCGCGGGGTCTGGATGACCCCCTTTTAGCGCACGGATGCGCTTTTTCTAATTTACCGGGGAAAATCCATGTCCAATCGCTCCTGGCCGCACCGGCTGGCTGTTGTCGCCCTGTTTTCGGCAGTTTCATCGCTCTCTGCTGCTTCCGGCCATCGCGCCGCCGACGAAGTTCGTCTTCCTGACCACTATGAGTTCGATGCCAGCCTGGCGGCTTCGTTCACGGCCAACGCCCAGGGTCAGTTTCCGATTCGCTTGAAGTTCGACTATCCGGCAGGCGGCGCCGAAACGCTTGCTGCCTGGCAAATCGACGTGCTGTCGCCAAAGGGAACCGTCGTGCAGCGTTGGATTGGCGAGTCGGCGC
>JBAZBG010000052.1:0-9548 GCA_041671585.1 Arenimonas sp.
TCGTGCCGATGCCCAATCACATGCGCGCCGCGCTGGCGCAGAACTTCGCGCAACTGGATTTGCCCGAGGGCCGGGCGACGGACTTCGCCGACAACACCGCCGACGCCATCGCTACCGGCGCTCGGACAGCAGCGCTCGGCGTGGTCGAGCGCGCGCTGCGCAAGGCGCGCGAGCAGTTGGGCGTCATGCCGACTTTGTTGCTCTGCGGCGGCAATGCCGAACTGATCGCCGATGTCGACCATCCAGCGATCGTGGCCTTGCCTTCGCTCGTGCTCGACGGCCTGGCTGTCTACGTGCGCGGCAGGGAGCACTGACATGCTGTTGCGCGCGCTGATCCTGCTGCTGGTGTGCATGAATTTTGGCGTGGCCGTCTGGTGGGCCGCGCATCGCGAAGCGCCGACGCCAGTGTCGCCGGCGACCGAGCCCGGCGTGTCATCGCTGGTCTTGCTCAGCGAATCGGAGCGGCCGTCACTGACCGACGCCGTGGAGCTCAGCACCGCCCCGGAAGCGTTGAGCCCCGAATCGGCGTGCCTGAGTCTCGGACCATTCTCGACGCCCGCGGACTTGCGCCGGGCGATGAATATCCTGTTGCCGAAGGTCGAACGCATTCAGTACCGCGAAGTCGCCGCCGTCGCGCTGCGCGGCTATCGTGTTTTCCTGCCCGCTGCCGGCAGCCGAGCCCAGGCCCTCGAAACCGCGCGCGCATTATCCAACCAGGGCATCTCGGACTATTACGTGGTGACCGCCGGCGACCAGCAGAACACCGTGTCGCTGGGCATTTTCCGCGAACTGGAAAATGCCACCGCGCGCCACGATGCCATCGCCGCGCTCGGCTACAACCCGACCGTGGAGGCACGCACCGAACAAGTCCCGCAGTGGTGGATCGACCTGGCGGCGCCGATGGATTTCGACTGGCAAGCCGAGCTTCCGGGCAGCGACCTGAAGGCCGTTTCGGCGCCTTGCAGGTGAGCGGGGCCCACGCCGCGATTTCGCATTCCCGTCCGCCCCGGTAGAATTGCCCCATGCCGGCATAGCTCAGTTGGTAGAGCAACCGCCTTGTAAGCGGTAGGTCCCCAGTTCGAATCCGGGTGTCGGCACCATCGAAAAAACCCGCTGAGGTTCCGTCTCGCGACGAGACGATGCGCGTCGACGTTGAAAAACGATCACGACGTTTTCGCAAGATAATCAGCAGGGAGTGGGTGAAGGTTCAGCCTGCAGTCTTCCCAACTGAACCTTCGCAGTTTTTACGGACCCATGTCGCAACGCGACCCACCTTTGCTGCGTACGGTGTAGTCACCGGATTCGCCGGCAAAGGAATACCGATGTTTGACCACAGCGATTTGAATGCGCCGAGTGACTACGCGCGAATAATCAATATCGACGAAGCCTGGGAGCGTGGGTACTGGTCCGCGCGTCTGGAAATTAGCGAGACCGAGCTCCGAGTAGCCATCAGCACGGTTGGTGATCTGGTGGTCGATGTGAAGCGTCATTTCGGAAAATAGCGATGCTGCGAAAAGGCCTCGTCGGACTTTCCGCGCGCCCTTGCTAAGATGCAGCCGGTGATACGCTCTCACCAACAGACCTGGAATGTCGGCCCCTGCGAGGACGCCTCATGTGCGGTCGTTTTTCTCGAGACACCACCTGGGAACAGGTCCATGCCTTCTCGCGCGGCCTGGACCTGATCGTTCCGCCGGAAGATCCCGAGCCCTCGTACAACATCGCGCCGACGCAATCGAGTTGGGTGCTGGCCGCGGCGGAGCCGGCGGGCGCCATCGCCAGGCAGATGCGTTGGGGATTGCTGCCCAGTTGGGCCCGGGACATGAAGATCGGCGCCTCGATGATCAATGCGCGCCTGGAAACCGTGGCGACGAAACCGGCGTTTCGCAGCGCGTGGAAATCGCGGCGATGCCTGGTGCCGGCCAGTGGTTACTACGAGTGGCGCGTGGAAGACGGTGTCAAGCAGCCGTACTGGATCCACGATTCCGCCGGGCCCGTGTTGATGTTCGCCGGGCTGTGGGAGAACTGGAAAACACCCGAGGGCGACTGGCTGCAGAGTTTCGCCATCATCACCCGCGCCGCGGAGGGACCGATGTTGCAGTTGCACGACCGCACGCCGCTGATGCTCGACGGCGTGGTGCTCGGCGATTGGCTGCACGGCAGCACGGACGCGGCGACGGCGATCGCCTTGAGCGCGCCGTTGCCGGCGCTGGCCTGGCACCCGGTCAGCCGCGCGGTGGGCAATCCGCGTAGCAACGGACCGCAATTGATCGAGCCGATCAGTCGGCCCGGCTAGCGCCTCGCCGGCCCCTCCGGCCCAGCGCAGCCGCGGAAGCAGCCTGAAATTTCGGTCGGTCTGCTACCCTTTAGCGCTCAGAAACGAAGGCCCCACATGCAAACTGCCAGCCCCACCCGAACCATTGCGCTGATCGGCGCGCCCACCGATATCGGCGCCGGCCATCGCGGCGCGTCGATGGGTCCGGAAGCGCTGCGGGTCGCCGGCCTGGCCGAAGCCCTGCGCGATCGCGGCCTGCAGGTGCTCGACAAAGGCAACCTGGCCGGACCGGTCAACCCGTGGTTGCCGCCGTCCGATGGCTACCGTCATCTCGACGAGGTAGTGGTCTGGAATCGCGCGGTGATGGACGCGGTGACCGCCAGCCTGCAGGCGGGCGAGCTGCCGATCCTGCTCGGCGGCGACCATTGCCTGGGCGTCGGGTCGATCACCGCCGTGGCGCGCTACTGCGCCGAGCGCGGCAAGACCTTGCGCGTGCTCTGGCTCGACGCGCATGCCGATTTCAACACGCACGAAGTCACGCCGTCGGGAAATATCCATGGCATGCCGGTCGCCTGCCTGTGTGGCGTCGGGCCTGACGCACTGACCAATCTGGGCGGTAGTAAGCCCGCACTGCGAGCGGAGAACATCCGCCAGATCGGCATCCGTTCGGTCGATGCCGGCGAGAAGGAGCTGGTCAAGCTGCACGGTCTCGACATCTACGACATGCGCTACATCGATGAGATCGGCATGAAGAAGGCGATGGAAGAAGCGCTGGAGGGCATCGATGCCAACACGCATGTGCACGTGAGTTTCGATGTCGACTTCCTCGATCCGGCGATCGCGCCCGGCGTCGGCACCACGGTGCCTGGCGGCCCGAACTATCGCGAGGCGCAGTTGGTGATGGAGATGATCGCCGACGCCGGCAGCCTGGGCTCGATCGACATCGTCGAACTCAATCCGGCTTTCGATGAACACAACAAGACCGCCAAGCTCGCGGTGGACCTGGTCGAGAGTCTGTTCGGCAAATCCACCCTGATGCGCGGCAATGCCTGAAGGCCCCGGTCGGGTGCTGTAGCTTTCCTGAACAGGACCCGGGCAGCCGTCCCGCAGGCCACTCTGCGTTCATCCGGCAGGATCTACAGTGCAGACGCTAGCAACCGACCGGAGGTCACCATGAAGCGTTTCGTACTCACTTTGATGTTGCTCGGATTTACCACGGTCTATCTTGGCGCGTGCCACACCGTCGCCGGCGTAGGCAAAGATGTGCAGGAAGTGGGCGAAGAAGTGGAAGAGACGGCTGAGGGCAATTAATTTCAGCCGGAAATTTTCAATGGGATGTTGAAGGCCGCCGGGAAACCGGCGGCCTTCTGGTTTTTGCGGTGCGAGATCGCTAGTTTGGATCGGGGGCGAAGCCGATGGGGAAGGGGTCGGGCTGGTTGGGGTAGTAGTGGCGATCACGGATGACGCCGCGTGAGACGAGGGCATCGTAGGAGTCGTAGTACAGGGCGATGCGCTGGTTGGGACGCGAGCTCTCGCGCTCGAACTGGGTCTGGGTAACTGGATCGTAGCGGCGCTGGCCGTGGCCGGTGCCGATCTGCTGGGGCGTCGCCGAAGGTGCACTGGCTTCCGCGGCGGCCGAGCGGCCGAGGTCTGAGCGGGCACGGGCGCCGCCGCTATTGTCGCGGGACTGCGCGGCGCTCTCGGCGCCGGACTTGTCCATCGAGCCGATCATCGGCGCCGGCGGGTAATACTGGTAGGGCGTCGGCTCCGGCCGGCGCTCGCGAAACGCGGCGACGCCAATCACGCCCACGTTCTGCGGCCGCCCGGTACGCGCGGCGTAACTGTCGGGCAGGTCGGTGAAATAGAACTCGGCCACGTCCGAATAACTCTTGCGCCAGCCATTGACCTGCACCTGCTGCCAGGGCTCGAGCACGTAGCCAGCCTGGGACGCGCTGGCGGTCTGACCGCTGATCGCATTGACACCGTCGACCGAAAGCACGGCCAGCACGCGTTCGCCGGTCAGGTTCTGCAGCGATACCGAGAAGCGATGGCCCGGCTGGCCTTCGATGTAGTCGCGTCCGGCATACGGGAGGCGGCCGAGCGTGGAGCCCTGGTCGAGGTCGACCACTTGCATGTCGATCAGGGGCTGCGATCGGGCGCAGGCGCTGATCGGCAACAGGCAGAGCAGGGCGAGGGATGGCAACAGGCGTTTCATGGCGGATCTCCGTGTCAGGTAGCCATTCAAACGCATGGCCCTGCGAAACGGGGTTAGCCGCTAAACTAGCGGCGACCAAAACTGGCTCCTCCATGAACAAGCACCGCGTCCTCACCGGCATCACCACCTCTGGCACTCCCCACCTGGGCAACTACGCCGGCGCGATCCGACCCGCGATCGCGGCGAGCCGGCGCGACGATGTCGAGAGCTTTTATTTCCTGGCCGACTACCACGCGTTGGTGAAGGTGCAGGACCCGGCGCGCGTGCAGCGCTCCACGCTGGAGATCGCGGCCAGCTGGCTGGCTGCGGGCCTGGACCCGAACACTGTGTGGTTTTATCGGCAGTCGGATATTCCGGAGATTCCCGAATTGACCTGGCTGCTGACTTGCGTGGCCAGCAAGGGCCTGCTCAATCGCGCGCATGCCTACAAGGCATCGGTGGACAAGAATCTCGCCGACCAGCTTGATCCGGACGCGGGCATCACCGCCGGGCTATTCATGTACCCGGTGCTGATGGCGGCCGACATCCTGATGTTCAACGCGCACAAGGTGCCCGTTGGTCGCGACCAGGTGCAGCACATCGAGATGGCGCGCGATTTCGCCGGCCGTTTCAACCATCTGTTCGGCGAACATTTCGTGTTGCCGGAAGCGGCGATCGACGACAGCGTGGCGACCTTGCCGGGCCTCGACGGCCGCAAGATGAGCAAGAGCTACGACAACACGATTCCGATGTTCGCCCCGCCCAGCGAGCTGCGGAAACTGATCTTCAGCATCGTCACCGACTCGCGCGCGCCCGGCGAAGCCAAGGACACCGAGGGTTCGGCGCTGTTCCAGCTGTACCAGGCCTTTGCGTCGAGCGAAGAAACCCTGGCCATGCGCGCCGCCTTTGCCGACGGCATCGGCTGGGGTGATGCCAAGCAGTCGCTGTTCGAGGTGATCGACCGGCAGGCGGCGCCGATGCGGGAAAAATACGAGGCGCTGATCGCGCAGCCGATCGAGATTGAAGCGGTGCTGCGTGAGGGCGCGATCAAGGCGCGCAAGTTTTCCGCGCCGTTTCTGGCGGAACTCCGTTACGCGGTTGGCCTGCGCGACCTGCGTGAAGCGCCGACGTCGATGCGCAATCGCACGGTGGCGGCCAAACCGGCGGCGATGAAGTCCGCTTCATTCAAGCAGTATCGCGAGGCCGATGGCAAGTTCTACTTCAAGTTGTTCGACGGCGACGGCAAGCTGCTGCTGCAGAGCATCGGTTACGCCTCGGCGCGCGACGCCGGACAACTGATCGCGCAATTGAAAAGCGGCGGCGACTTGCGCCACGAACCACAGTCCGGCGTACACCTGGGCGATTCGCTGATCGGCACCCTGGCCGACAACGTCGACCTGACCGAACTAACCGCCGCCCTATCCACCTTCGCCGAAGAAAACGCCTAATGCAGGGCTCTTGTGGGAGCGGCTTCAGCCGCGATGCTTTTTCAAAAGAGCATCGCGGCTGAAGCCGCTCCTACAGTAAAGCCGCTGCCGCAATAGTCAGGCGGCGGGGCGGGACCAGGCGTTCAGGCGGATGCCGGTTTTTTGCGGTTGTTGGCGGACGACGCAGAAGCGGTGGCCGGTCGGGGCTTGCATGACCCACCAGCGGGTGACGAACTTCACGCGTTGCGCGCCGAGCGCTTCCAGGCGGGCCACTTCCGCGTCGAGATCGTCGGTTTCGATATCCAGGTGCACGCGCGGGTCGTGCCCGACCTTCTGCAGCAACAGGAACGGTTCGTCGTCGGCCGTCTGCAGTTCGGCGTATTTGCCGTCGCCATCCTGATCGCGGCTGGCGATCGGCCGCTGCAGGGCGGCGCTCCAGAATTCCAGGGCATCGTCCAGGCGCTCGACCTTGCAATCGAGCACCAGGGCGACCAGCCCACTGTGATGGCTGACGGGACCCGACGCCGCCACCGGCACGGTCGGCAACTCGCGCTCACGCGCACGGATCACGCAGAACCGATGGCCGGTTGGCGCTTCCATCACCCACCAGCGCCCATGCGGATTGCTGATCCGCATTGCGCCCAGCGCTTCCAGGCGGCTGGACTCGGCGTGGATGTCGTCGCTCTCGATGTCCAGGTGCAGGCGGGATTCGTGTTCGACGACCTGCACTTCGATGTGCAAGCCGCCGGCACCGCTGCCGAGCACCGCGTAGCGGCCTTCGCCACCTTCGTCGGGATCGAGCACCGGCAGGCCGAGCGCCTGGCTCCAGAAGTCGCGCGCCGAAGCCAGCTCGGCGTCGCGACAATCGATCATGAAACCGGCAAGACGTCGGTTCATTGGCGCGAGCTCGTTAGTGCGGGCGCTGCAGGTCGTCAATCAGCACGCGCAGGAAGCGCGCGGCCTCGCCGCCAGTGACGGCGCGGTGATCGAAGGTCAGCGACAAGGGCATCATCCGATGCGTTTCCATGCCGCCGAGCACCGGGGTCACCGCATAGTTCAGCCGGCCGGCGCCAACGATGCACACGCAGGGCGGCACCACGATCGGGGTTGCATATTTGCCGGCGAAAACGCCGAAGTTGGAGAGCATGATCGTGTAACCGGTCAGGTCTTCCGGCGGCAGGCTGCGGTTCTTGACGCCATCGCGCAAGCGGTTGAGTTCGCTGCGCACCTGGGTCGGGTCCAGCTGCTCGCAGTTGCGCAGCGCCGGTACGAACAGGCCTTCCGGCGAATCCACCGCAATGCCGATATCCACGCGCGAGTGCCTGCGCAGCGTGCCTTCCTTGGCGTTGAGCCAGGAGTTCAGCGCCGGCTCTGCGGCAGCCGCGGTCCCCAGCGCGCGAATCAGCCGCGCCATGATGTCTTCGCCATGCGCCCAGGCGTGCAGGTCGGCGTCGTCCATCAGGGTGGTCGGCACCACTTCGGCGTGCGCCTGGCTCATTACCCGAACCATGTTGCGGCGGACGCCGCGGATCGGTTCGTCGGCATCCATCGCGGCGGTGGCGCGCGGCATGGCTTCGTTGCGCGTTGCCATCGGTGCGGCGGGTGCGCGCGCGGCCGGCAGGACCGGACGCGGCGCCTGCGTTGCCGCGCGCGTCGGTTCGGCGCTACGCGCGGCGGCCGCGCTAAGCCTGGCGGTGCCGTTATCGGCGGCGCTCTTGACGTCGGCCAGCGTCACCACGCCGTCGGCGCCGGTAGGCGTCACGCGGGTGAGGTCGACGCCCAGCTTCTTGGCCATTGCCCGCACCGCCGGCATCGCCTTGACGCCGCCGATGGCGATCGCCGATTCGCTGCGCACCGCATCGCTCGATTGCATGGCGCCAACCACCGTGCCGGCATCAGACTTCTCCGCCCCCGCTGTCGTAGGAGCGGCTTCAGCCGCGATGGTAGGAGCGGCTTCAGCCGCGATAGCCGGTGCCGCGCTTGCTGCACTCGCGGCTGAAGCCGCTCCCACAGGCGGCGGGGCATGGCCGGCTCCGTGGGCGTGTCCGGTGTCCTGCGCTTCGGCGCGTTGCGGCAGTTTCGCGTCCAGTTCCATTTCCACCAGCCAGGCGCCGGTGGCGATCACGTCGCCCGGGCCGCCGGCAACGCGCAGCACCTTGCCCGAATACGGCGACGGCAGTTCGACCACGGCCTTGGCCGTTTCCATCGACACCAGCGGCTCGTCGAGGCGGATGACGTCGCCGACCTTGACCATCCACTCGACGATCTCCGCATCGGGCAGGCCTTCGCCGAGATCGGGAAGATAGAAAATCTTGTTGTTCGCCATGATTGGTTCTCCTTGCTGCGCTCAGCTGGCAGCTAGCGTGCGCTTGCTTGCGGCGATGATTTTTTCCACGCTCGGCAGGTACTTCATTTCCAGCCGGAACAGGGGGATGTGGGTGTCGTAGCCGGTGACGCGTTCGACCGGCGCGACCAGGTCGAACATCGCCTTCTCGGCCAGCTGCGCCGCGATTTCGGCGCCGAAGCCCGCGGTGCGCGGCGCTTCGTGCACGATCACGCAACGGCCGGTCTTCTTCACCGACTCATGGATGGTGTCGAAGTCCAGCGGCTTGAGCGTGGCGACGTCGATGACTTCGGCGCTGACGCCTTCCTTCTCCAGGGCCTCCGCGGCTTCCAGCGCTTCCTTCACTTGCGCGCCCCAGGTCACCAGGGTCACGTCGCTGCCGTCGCGCAAGACGAAGCAGACGTCCATCGGCAGCGCTTCGCCGTCGTCGGGCACGTCTTCCTTGTACTGGCGGTAGATGCGCTTGGGCTCGAAGAAGATCACCGGATCGGGATCGCGGATCGCGGCCAGCAGCAGGCCGTAGGCGCGCTGCGGCGAGGACGGCATGACCACGCGCAATCCCGGCACATTGGTGAAGATCGCCTCGTTGGCTTCCGAATGATGTTCCGGCGCGCGGATACCGCCGCCCCAGGGCACGCGCAATACCATCGGGCAGCTCATGCGCCCGCGGGTGCGGTTACGGAAGCGCGCCGCGTGGCAGATGATGTGGTCGACCATCGGGTACATGAAGCCGTCGAATTGCGCTTCGGCCACGGGCTTCATGCCCTGCGTCGCCAGGCCCACGGTCAGGCCGGCGATGGTGGTTTCATCCAGTGGCGTGTCGATTACGCGCTCGGCGCCGAAGGTCTGCTGCAGGCCGGCGGTGGCGCGGAACACGCCGCCGTTGATGCCGACGTCTTCGCCCAGTACCACCACCGACTCGTCGTGCTTGAGTTCCCAGGCCAGCGCCTGGGTGATCGCCTCGATCAGAGTAATCGCGGCCATCAGCGCTTCTCCCACTTCAGGGCGTCGGCCCGTTGCGCGGCGAGGTCGTGCGGCAATTCCGCGAACATGTAATCGAACATGGCTTCCACCGGCTGCGATTTGGTTTCCAGATACGCGTTCACTTCGATGTCGGACAGGCGGTTGCACTCCTCCTTCCAGGCCGATTCCTCGGCTTCGCTCCATACGCCCTCGTCAGTGAGGAACTTGCGCAGGCGCAGGAAAGGTTCGCGCTCCCAGCCGGCCTTGACCTCGGCATCGTCGCGATAGCGGCGGGCGTCATCGGCGGTGGTGTGGTCGGACAGGCGATAGGTGATGAATTCCAGCACG
>JBAZBG010000053.1:0-9515 GCA_041671585.1 Arenimonas sp.
CGGTTCTGGCGCACGGCGGCCATGCCTTGCGCGTAGTTCCAGATGGCAGTGACATAGGGCAGGTCGGGGGCCGGATTGGCGACGCCAACGATTTCATTCCAGCGTCCGAAACGTACGCGGTCGAACCAGGGCGTCATCGAATAATGCTGCAAGCCGGCAAAGCCCGGTTTGCGCATCAGCTCCGGAATGCTGGTGCGCGCGGCAGTCTGTTCGGCAGCTGATTTGGCGACGGCGCTGGCGCCCTCCATGCTCGAGGCAAACCACAGGAAGTGGTGGTTGTGCGGCACGTAACCGAGCGGATAGATGCCCTGCGTGTTGCCCCGGCAGATCGCCAGATAGGCGTCATCGGCCTTGATGGCCACCTGGTTGGCGAGCACGGCGTCATGCCAGCGCCCGACCCGCGAATAGATATGCGCCGGCATGTGCACCAGATGGCCGGAGCCGGGGATCAGGGTGCGCAAATGATCCGCGGCGGCGACGCCGCGTTCAGGATTCGCGGAAGCTTCCACGGCATGCACATACAGGTGCAGCGCGCCGGGGTGGTCGGGATTGCGCTTGATCACCGATTCCAGGGTGGCAACGATTTCCGCCGTGTTGCCCTTGGGCTGCAGCTTGTCGTCGTAATAATCCCAGGGCTGCAGGTCCATCATCGCTTCGGCATGGAACACCGCCGCATCCAGGTCGTCCGGAAACTGGGCGGCCAGCTTGCCCGCGGCCAGGGCATAACTCATGTCGAGCGGCTTGCGGTCTTCCGGCGGATTCTGCGTGTAACGCTCGGTCAGCGCGGTGATGAACGCGTGCTCGCGCGGACTGACGGCGGGGGCCAGGTTCACGGCCTTCTGCAGGCGCGTCCAGGCCTTGTCGTTATTGGCGGGATCCATGCCGGCATTGACGTGCGGGCCGACCACCAGCGCGGCGCCCCACCAGCACATGGCGCAATTGGGATCGATCTGGGCGGCACGCAGGAACGAACGCTCGGCAGCGTCGTGGTTGAAGCCGTAGGTGAGCATCAGGCCCTGGTCGAACCAGCGCTGCGCCTCGGGTTTGCTGGTGGTGATCGGGAAGTGGTAGTTGCCCAGGCCCTCAAGCAGGGTGGCGCCGACGATCGCGTCCGCGACGGGCGGCGGCGATTCCGGAACGGGCGCCGGGGGTTCCTTGGCACTGCGTGTATAGAGCACGCCCGCAACCAGCACGAGCAGTACGACCGAGGCGATCGCTATGCGCCGTTTCATGAGGGACTCCACTGTCACTCTGAATGGAATTTTTGTACGCCTGTCCGGAGTAGGATGCAAGCCAGACCGCCTTGATGGCGGTTGGGAACTGGTTTACCGTGCAGCTGACGATCAGCTTCAACGCCTGCGGGCGGAATCCATGGGGGAACACCAATGAAATTTTCACGTTTGTTCGCTGCCTGCGCGGCGGCTGCTGCCCTGACCACGGCCGTGTCCGCGGTGGCCAAGGTCGAAAACGAAAAGGGCTCGAGCAAGAACGCCGAGATTCCGACCTGCGGCAAAGTGCTGGGCACCATCGCTCTGGTGGACGGCGACGGTCAGGGCTGGAAGGCCTACCAGCTGGGCGCCCCATCGACCTTGCTGAAAACGTTTGTCTCCCGGTCGGGCTGTTTCAAGCTGGTCAACCGCGGTTCGGGCATGGAAGCCATCCAGCGTGAACAGAAGCTCGCGGGCGGCGGCAACCTGCAGCGTGGTTCGAACGTCGGCGGCGGCCAGATCAAGACGGCCGACTGGCTACTGGTGGCCGATATTGCCGGTCAGAACCAGAACTCCGGCGGCAGCAACCTCGGCGGTATCGCCGGTGGCCTGATGGGCGGCAAGTTCGGTGCGCTGGCCGGCGGCATCAAGACCAACAAGGTCGAAGCGCAGACCGTGCTCTCCCTGGTCAATACCCGTACCTCGGAAGAGGAATACAACATCGAAGGTTTCGCCAAGAAATCCGACGTGTCGTTCGGCGCCGGGGGCTGGTCCGGCTGGTCCGGCGCCGCAGGCGGCGGCTACTCCAACACCGATGTCGGCAAGGTCGTCGGCCTGGCCTTCCTGGATGCCTATCGCCAGCTGGTCACGCAAATGGGCGGCATGAACGCCAACGTGGTCGCTTCCGCGCCGCGGCAAAGCTTCATCGCCACGATGAACTTCGACTTGAAGCGCTCGCCGTCGAAGAGCTCGTCGACCGTGCGCAAGATCGAAAGCGGCATGATGTTGTATCCGCTCGGCGCGAAGGAAGACATGTGGTGGGAAGTGGAAGACGAGAACGGCAATACCGGCTGGGTGTTGAATACCAAGCTGGCGCCCATGTCGGTTGAATAAGAACAAGGGAGACTGGTCATGACTGGCCCGGGACTTCGCCTGCGCTGTTTTGCGTTGTTGTTGCTCGCGTTAGCATTACCCGCGATCGCTGCCGAGGAGGGCCTCCAGGCCGTGGATTCGGCCTGGGCCACGGCGATGAAGGCCAATGATGTCGAAGCGGTCATGCGTACCTACGCGACCGATGCCGTGACCTGGCTTCCCGATGAGCGGGAAGCACGAGGTTCCGTGGCGATTCGCGCGGCGTACGTCGGGTTGCTGGGCGCCTACACAGTCAACGACGTGGCGCTTTCCGACAAGCAATACCGGACGGTCGGCGATGCCAGCGTTGGCTGGGGCAAGTACACGCTAACCCTCACGCCAAAGGCCGGCGGGGCCCCCGTGGTCATGCAGGGACGATTTACGGCGGTAGCCGAGCGTCGCGATGGCCGATGGGTCTATGTCGTCGACCACGCCTCGGCGGAGCCGCCGGCGGCACCGGAAACGGCCGAGCCGGACGCTGCCGCGAACGGCTCCCATTAGCTTTGGACCCGACGCCGCTTCTCCGCTCGATTCCGCTGTTCGAAGGGCTGTCGGAAGAGGACCTGGCTGCACTCGGCGGTGCGCTGGAGCGCCGTCCGTTTGCCGCTGGCACGATGATCTTTGCGCAAGGCGATAGCGGCTCATCGATGTACATCGTCGAGACCGGCGACATCAATATCCACTTGCCGGGCGACGCGTCGCGACGAATTTCACTGAAGGACATCGCCCGCGGCGAATACTTCGGCGAGTTGGCGCTGTTCGACGAGATGCCGCGCAGCGCCAGCGCATTGGCCACCACCGACACCGTGTTGCTGGAATTGCCGCGCGACACGCTGGAGGACTATCTTGCCCGCCGACCGCGCGTGGCGCTGGCGATCCTGCGCACGATGAGCGAGCGGTTGCGCGAAACCAATACGATGCTGTCCGCCCGCGCCGCCAAGAACGTCGACGAGGAGTTCGAGCGAAACTTGTCCTGGAGCGATCGACTGGCCGATTCCGTCGCCGCGCTCAATGGCAGTTGGAAGTTCATCGTGTTCCTGCTCCTGCTGACCGGCGCCTGGTGCGTGATCAACACCGGTCTGGTGCTTCGGGCGCCGCTGGATCCTTACCCGTTCCAATTGTTCAATCTCGCGCTGGCGATACTGGTCGGATTGCAGGGGCCGTTGATCGTAATGAGCCAGAACCGGCAATCGATCAAGGACCGCGCCCGCGCCGACACCGATTTCAAGGTCAACTTGAAGAACGAAGTGAATATCGAAACCCTGCTGCGCGAGCTGGCGGAATTTCGCGCGGAGGCCAAGCACAACGGCGTCCGCCTCCAGGACCAGGCATGAGCGACGCGTCCCTCCTGCTCGCCTGTCCGCATTGCCAGGCGATGAACCGTGTTCCCGTCGCGCGCCTGGCGCAGGCTCCAAAGTGCGGGCGTTGTCACCAGCTGATCTTCATCGGCAAGCCGATGGCGCTTGCCGCGGCGGATTTTGATCGCCATGCCGTGCGCAGCGAACTGCCGCTGCTGGTCGATTTCTGGGCGCCATGGTGCGGGCCTTGTCTTTCGATGGCGCCGCAGTTCGAGGCGGCGGCGAAAATACTGGAGCCGCGCATGCGCCTGGCCAAGGTCGACACCCAGGCCGAAGAGGAACTGGGCGCGCGGTTCGGAATCCGCAGCATTCCGACCATGGTGTTGCTGCGCAGCGGACGCGAGATCGCCCGGCAATCGGGCGCGATGGGCACGGCGCAGATCGTGCAGTGGGCGAACGGGCAGCTGGCGGGCACGCACGGTCGCTAACCCAGCGATGGACGGTGCTCCGCGGTTATCATCCGGGAATGTCAAAATTGCTGTTCGACCTGCGTAATGTGCCCGACGATGAAGCCGACGAGGTTCGCGCCTTGCTCGATGAGCACGGGATCGACTTTTACGAGACCAAGCCGGCCGCCTGGGGATTATTCGGCGGTGGCATCTGGGTGGTGGACGACGCGGTGATCGTCGAGGCCAAGCGCTTGCTTGCCGATTACCAGCTGCGTCGGCAGGCCGCCGCTCGCGCCGCCTACGCCGCGGCCAGGCGCGACGGAACAGCAGAATCGATCTGGACGACGTTGCGCCAGCAGCCGCGGAATGCGCTGCTCCTGCTGCTCATGATCATTGCCGTCGTGGCGCTCACCGTGCTGCCGTTCCTGTTGCTTGGCGATTGATGGCGACTGACGAGTTCATCGACGAAGCGCCGGCCGACGACGAACAAGCGCAGCCGGGCGAAGCCGGCGACCATCGCTTTGGCCGGGCCTTGTGCCTTTCCGGCGGTGGCTACCGAGCCGCGATTTTTCACCTCGGCGCGCTGCTGCGCCTGCATCAGCTGGGCAAGCTGCGCCAGCTCGACCTGATCAGCTCGGTGTCCGGGGGCAGCATCGCCTCGGCCTGGCTGGTGGCGTGCTTCCTGCGCCAGCGAACGTCGGCCGCGGAAACATTTCCCGAGTGGTGCGACCGGATCCAATTTCAGTCTGCCGTCGTCGAGCCATTCCGAAAGGTTGTCGGCAGGGACATCCGGACCTTGCCGGTGTTGTTGACGCTGCCGTGGAACTGGCTGTGGCCGTCCTCGCGCGTCAACTTGCTGCGCAAGGCCTACGAACGGATGTTCGGCGATCTGAAGCTGCAGGATTTGCCGGAATCGCCACGCTTCGTGTTCTGCGCGACCAACCTGACCTTTGGCGTCAACTGGGAATTCTCCCGGCGGCGGACCGGCGATTTCCAGAGCGGTTATGTGCGCGACCACGGGCGCATCAGCCTTGCCCTGGCCGTTGCGGCGTCCTCGTGTTTCCCGCCGCTATTCGGACCGGTGCGATTCCCGGCGCGGGCCGGGGACTTCATCCGCGGCGGCTACCGCGGCTTCGACGGCGATCGCTTGCGCGATCGCGTCGAGCTCAGCGATGGCGGCGTTTACGACAACATGGGCATGGAGCCTGCGATCAAGAGCTGCCGCGAGATTCTGGTGTCCGACGCCGGCGCGCCATTTGCATTCGTTGCCGGGCAACATTATTTCCGGCGCTTGCTGCGTTATGCCGGGGTGATCGGCAACCAGGCCGTCGCGCTGCGCAAGCGGCTGTTTTTCGGCGGCCGCGCCGCGGGCGAGTTTGACGGCAGTTACTGGAACCTGACTGATCGCCGCGATGCTGGTGCTGCCGGGTACAGCCTGGGCTTGTGTGCTGAGCTGATGGGGAAGATTCGCACGGATCTGGATCGGTTTACGTCGGCGGAGTTTAGTGTGTTGGTGAATCATGGGTATTTTTCTTGTGAGGATGGAGTGGCGGGATCAAGAGCGATCGCGCCGCGCATGGATGCGCAAGTGTCGGGGGGGTCCGGGGCGATCGCGCCGCGCATGGATGCGCAAGTGTCGCGGGGGTCCGGAGCGATCGCGGCTGAAGCCGCTCCAACATGGCCTTTTCCAGGGTTTTGGGGGGAGGAGAGGGTGCGGGGGGTGTTGCGGCGGAGTGGGCGGCGCTTTTTTCATGGGCGTTGGTGGCAGAATTGAATTGCGGCGTCTGCACAGGGGGTAATGCATGTTTTTCCAACGCTATCTAGGGCAAAGACTGGCGCGGTTCCTGGCCAAGCCCCGGGTTAGCCAGTCGCACCTGCCGACCAGTCCGCGCGAGCAGATCGCGGCGACTTTGCGCAAGGGCGACGTGCTGCTGGTCGAGGGCACCAGCCGCTTTGCCACTGCCATCAAGTACCTGACGCAATCGACCTGGTCGCATGCCGCGCTCTACATCGGCGATCACCTGGGGCCGCCGGCGGCGGGCGAGGAGCCGCGGGTGCTCTGCGATGTCGATGTCATCGACGGCGTGCGCCTGATTCCGATGAGCACGTTTTCCGACTTGCACACGCGGATCTGCCGTCCGGTCGGGCTCAGCGAGGGCGAGATCGATGCACTGGTCGGCTTCATGGTGTCGCGGGTTGGCTACAGTTACGACATGAAGAATGTCCTCGATCTGGTCCGGTACCTGATCCGCACGCCGCCGTTGCCGGGAGGCATGAAGCGGCGGCTCATTGCGTTGGGCAGCGGCGAGCCGACCCGCGCCATTTGTTCGACCTTGCTGGCGCAGGCGTTCGGTTCGATCCGTTACCCGATCCTGCCCGAAGTTGAATTGATCGAACCTGGCACGCCCGGCGCCAAGCAGGCGCGCGCGGAAATCCTGCACATCCGGCACCACAGCCTGTACATGCCGCGCGATTTCGACACCTCGCCGTTCTTCCGCATCATCAAGCCACGCATCGAAGCCGGTTTCGACTACCACCGCCTGGTGTGGGGAGAAGAGGAACCCCTGGAATTTTCGCCCGAGGCCTAGGAGTCGCCGCATGAGCCAGGATCACAATCCACAGGCCCAACAGATGGGCGATGAGTCCATGGCGCGCAATCTGGCCCATCAGGCCGAGGCGATCTGGCCGCAGGAAAGCAGATTGTTCGATCGCTATGGACTCACCGGCGCGCTGCGCATAGCCGACGTCGGCTGCGGCACGGGCGAAATCACACGACGCCTTGCCGACCGTTATCCGCAGGCAAGTATTCTTGGCATCGACATCCTGGAGTCCAATCTGGAGCTGGCGCGGCGCAACAACGAAACGTGGGGCGGTCGGCTGCGCTACGAACAGGACGACGCTTTTGCATTGAAACAGCCCGATGCCAGCTTCGATTTGCTGGTCTGTCGGCACATGTCGCAGGCGGTGCCGAATTTTCCGTTGGTGCTCGCCGAATTTTCCCGTGTGCTCAAGCCCGGCGGTTGGCTGCACCTGCTCTCGGAAGACTATGGGATGCTGCACATGCAGGTCGGCGATCGTGATCCGGATCGCTTCTGGAACGAGGTGGTGCTCGGTTTCCTGGACAGCATAGGCTGCGATGGCCGCATCGGCCGCCACTCGCCGCCCATGCTCGAGCGTCTGGGTTTCCAGGACATCGCGATGGACTACGTAGTCGTCGACACCTTGCGCGTGCCGCGGGCCACGTTCGCCGATATCCTCAAGGCATGGCGCGACGGTTACTCGGAATCGCTTGCCGCTTCCTCGGGGCGTTCGCCGCTGTCGATCGCCGAAAATTTCGCGGCCATCATCGACTCCATCGAAACACCGCCGAACTATGCCGTCTGGCAGGTCCCGGTGATTTCCGGCCGCCGGCCCTGATTCGCACGCGGCCCTTCGCATGTCCGACTCCCCGCGCGATACCGACCAGCAAGCGCCGCAGCCGCCCGAGAAGCCGCTGCCGGGAGACTGCTGCGGCGGTGGCTGCCAGCGTTGCGTCTTCGATCTCTACGACGAGGCCTTGCAGCGCTACGAACAGGCGCTCGAACGATGGCAACGGAAATGAATCGAGTCGCCTTGAACGCCAGCGACGGTCTTGAATTGGCCGGCTATCGATTCGACCCGCCTGGATTGCCCAAGGCAAGCGTGGTGATCGCGCCGGCAATGGCCGTCCCGCAGGCCTTCTATGCGAACTTCGCCGCCTGGCTGGCCGGACAGGGTTACTCGGTCTGGACCTTCGACTATCGCGGCACCGGGGAGTCGCTGCGCGGTTCCCGGCGCGGTGCGCCGGGCGACCTCAGCGATTGGCTGGGCAAGGACTATGACGCCGTGTTGCGGTCGGTCAAGGCGCTGTACCCGGACAAGCCCCTGTTCGCAGTTGGCCATAGTTTTGGCGGGCAATGCGCGCCCCTGTTGCCCTCGCGCGGGCTGCTCAGCGGCCTGGTCAACATTGGCGTTGGCAGTGGCGCGATGCGCCACAACACCCCGTCGATCCGTCGTACCGCGCCCTTCCTCTGGTATTTTCTGGTGCCCGTCCTGTGTCCGCTGTTCGGGTATTTTCCCGGCGCAAGCCTGGGCATCATCGGCGATGTTCCGAATGGCGCGATGCGCCAATGGCGGCGCTGGTGCCTGACGCCGGACTACATCCTCAGCGGCGAGCCGGGCGCCCGCGAAGCCTACGCCAGCGCAACGTATCCGGTGCTTGCACTGACCCTGGCCGACGATGAGTTGCTGCTGGAAGTCGGCTCGCGCCTGCTCCATGACGCCTACCGGCAACGGACGCCTGACTACCGCGTGCTCGATCCCGCGTCGTTCGGGTTGAAGAGGATTGGCCATTCCGGGTTTTTCAGGCCTGCGGGGGAGCCAGGGTTGTGGCCGCTGGTGACCGACTGGATCGAGCGGACCATGAGTGGGAAGGGCGCTTCTGCGTAGATACCAGTGCCAGCGCCGCCGGGTGGGTGGCACAATCCAGGCGTGCCGAAAGTCCTCGCCAATGGCCTGCAGATCGAAGTCGAAACTTCGGGAGATCCTTCCGCCCCGGCGGTAATGCTGATCATGGGCCTGGGCATGCAGCTCGTCGCCTGGCCCGATGAGTTCTGTCGCTATCTGGTCGACGCTGGTTTTTATGTCATCCGCTTCGACAACCGGGATGTCGGCTTGTCAGACAAGGTAAGCGTCGACGCGCCGGCGAGCTTGTCGCTGGCCGCGCTTCGATACTTTCTGCACCTGCCGGTTTCCGCTCCCTACCGGATCGACGCCATGGCCGCGGACAGCATTGGCGTACTCGATGCGCTGGGCGTCAAGGCAGCACATCTTGTCGGCGCATCCCTCGGCGGCATGATCGCGCAAACGGCCGCGGCGAACTATCCGAAGCGCTGCCTGAGCCTGACTTCGATCATGTCTTCCAGCGGCGATCGCCATTTGCCGAACGCGAGTTGGAAGGCGACCCGGTTGCTGTTGTCGCGACCGCCGGCGAATGCGTCGGTCGACCAGTTGGCCGATCACCTGGTGCGCGTGTTCAAGGTAATCGGCAGCCCGGGCTTTCCGGCCTCGCCGACGATGATGCACGAACGGCTGAGTGCGGCGATCACGCGCGGCTACCATCCGGAGGGAACGGCACGTCAATTGCTGGCGATCATGGCCTCGGGAGATCGCTCGGCGTTGTTGCGGACGATCGGCAAGCCGACCCTGATCGTGCACGGCGATTCCGATCAGCTGGTTCCGGTCGAGCACGGCATCGACTGCGCGCGAAAGATTCCCGGCGCAAAACTGCAGATCATTCCCGGCATGGGCCATGACCTGGCCCCCGGTTTGCTGCCGATCCTGGCTGAAGCGCTGATCGGCCATTTTCGGTCGGCGAGCGGCGCCCCAACCTGAATGCCCGAAGCGCCCCT
>JBAZBG010000054.1:0-9511 GCA_041671585.1 Arenimonas sp.
CTACGAACTCGCCGTCTCGCGCCCCGAGGTGATCGTCAAGATCGTCGACGGCAAGAAGATGGAGCCGATCGAAAGCCTGGTGGTGGACCTCGAAGAACAGTACCAGGGCGGTGTGATGCAGCGTCTCGGCGAACGCCGCGCGCAGCTGACCAATATGGAACCTGACGGCAAGGGCCGCGTGCGCATCGACTTCATGATCCCCGCGCGTGGCTTGATCGGCTTCCAGACCGAATTCCGCACCATCACCGCCGGCACCGGCCTGCTGTTCCATGTGTTCGACCATTTCGGTCCGCGTTCGGAAGGCGCCATCGCCGAACGTCAGAACGGCGTGATGATCTCCAACGGAACGGGCCCCTCGCCCGCCTACGCGCAGATGATGATGCAGGAACGCGGCCGGTTGATGGTCGAGCCGGGCGAAGAAATCTACGAAGGCCAGATCGTCGGCATCCATTCCAAGGACAACGACCTCACCGTCAACGCCCTGCGTGCCAAGCAGCTGACCAACTTCCGCGCGTCCGGCAAGGACGACGACGAAGGCCTCATCCCGCCGATCAAGCTGTCGCTGGAGCAGGCGCTGGAGTTCATCGAGGAAGATGAGCTGGTCGAGGTCACACCGGTAGCCATCCGTCTGCGCAAGAAAGAACGTACCGAGAACGATCGAAAGAAAGCCGCTCGCGGCTGATCCGCCGATTGCGACGTCCTCGTCGCCAAGCAATACTCAGGGCCCGGTGGCGCACAACGCCACCGGGCCTTGTCGTTTCAGCCACCAGGAAAACTCCATGCGCTGTCTCCTCCTGATTGCGGCCGTCGCCGTACTTTCGGCCTGCAAGCCAACCCCCGCACCGACGTCAGGGGCGGATCGCCTGTCCGCCGGCGTAACCACGGTTGATGTCACGGAACTGAGCGTCGGCGACGCGCGGAAACGACTCGACGCGGGCGAGCTCACATCGCATGCGCTGACCCAGGCCTATCTCGACCGCATCGACCGACTGGACCGGGCCGGACCCAGGCTCAACTCGGTGATCGAGCTCAATCCCCATGCCCTCGGCGACGCCGATGCGCTCGACGCAGAACGCCGGGCCGGCAAGGTGCGCGGCCCGTTGCATGGCATCCCGGTACTGCTGAAGGACAATATCGACGTCGTGGGCATGGTCAATTCAGCCGGCTCACTCGCGTTGGCCGACAATCGTCCCAAACGCGATGCCTTCATCGTCACCAACTTGCGCGCGGCCGGCGCGGTGATACTTGGCAAGACCAACCTCAGTGAATGGGCGAATTTTCGCTCGACACGCGCGACGTCGGGTTGGAGTTCGCGCGGTGGCCAGACCAGGAACGCTTATGTGCTCGATCGCAATCCCTGCGGTTCCAGCTCGGGCACGGCAACGGCAATCGCCGCGAGCCTGGCGGCTGTCGGTATCGGCACGGAAACCGACGGCAGCATCCTCTGCCCTGCCTCGGTGAGTGGACTGGTCGGGCTGAAACCCACGGTCGGACTGATCAGCCGCAGCGGCATCATTCCCATTTCGATTACCCAGGACAGCGCAGGCCCCATGGCGCGCTCCGTCAGCGACGCCGCTGCGTTGCTGAATGTGCTGGCAGCCGTGGACGAAAGCGATCCGGCGGGGCATGCCGCCGCTGGCAACGTTCCCGCGGACTACGGCGCGTTCCTGAAACTCGATGCGCTCAAGAGCAAGCGCTTCGGAGTCCTCCGCCAGGCAATGGGTTACCACCCAGACGTCGATAACGAGATGGAAAAAGCCATCGCTGCACTGAAGGCCGCAGGCGCCGACGTGATCGATGTAAAACTCGCCAGCTACGACGAATGGAACAAGCCCGAATTCGAGATGCTGCTCTACGAGTTCAAGGACGGCTTGAACAATTACCTGAGGCGCAGCGGCTCGACGCAGTCCTCGCTCGAGGCATTGATCGCCTGGAACAAGGCACATGCCGACACGACCATGCCATTTTTCGGCCAGGAACTCTTCGTGCAGGCACAGGGGAAGGGCCCGCTGACCGACGCCGCCTATCTCAAGGCTAAAGCGGACGCGCGTCGACTTGCCGGCACGGAAGGCATCATTGCTGCGCTCGACAAGTACGATCTGGACGCGCTGGTCGCGCCAAGCACGTCGCCAGCCTGGTTGACGGATCCAGTATTGGGCGACCACTTCGTTGGCGCAGGCTATGGCGCCGCAGCAGTCGCTGGCACGCCAAGCATCACGGTGCCCATGGGTAGCGTCCGCGGCTTGCCAGTTGGTCTGGCGTTTCTCGGGCGCGCCTACAGCGAGCCGGAGCTACTGGGCTTCGCCTATGCCTACGAACAGGCGACGCATGCGCGCAAGACCCCTGAATACCGACCGACGCTGGCGCATTGACCGGCGAGCGTCAGCCGGCGCAAGCGCATCACGCCCGCGCCGGTCTCGCCAACGCCGACTGCTTGCGCACGATCAACATCGCGATTTCCAGTGACTGCTCGTAATTCAGGCGCGGATCGACCGTGGAACGGTACGCGCGCTCCAGATCGACTTCCGTCAGCTCGCGCGCGCCGCCCAGGCACTCGGTGACATCCTCGCCGGTCAACTCGAGATGCACTCCGCCCAGCCGCGAGCCGAGCGCGGCATGGATGTCGAAACTGCGATCGAGCTCGTTCTGGATGTTGTCGAATCGGCGGGTCTTGAAGCCATTCGATGTGCTCTCGGTGTTGCCATGCATCGGGTCGCAAATCCACAACACTCGACGTCCCTCGCGCTGCACCGCCTGGACCAGGGCCGGCAGCTTCTCCTCGACTTTCGTCGCACCCATCCGCTGGATCAGGGTCAGGCGGCCGGGCTCGTTGTCAGGATTGAGCACATCGACAAGCTTGAGCAACTGTTCGCTGGTCACCGAAGGACCAATCTTCACCGCGACCGGGTTGCGCAGGCCGCGGAAATACTCGACATGCGCTCCGTCGATGGCCGCCGTGCGCATGCCGATCCACGGGAAATGCGTGCTCAGGTTGAACCAGCCCCATTGGCGTGGGACCTGCCGGGTGATGGCTTCCTCGTACGGAAGCAGCAACGCTTCGTGCGATGTGTAGAAATCGGCGCGATTCAGATTGTGCAGCGATTCGCCGGAAATGGTTTCCATGAAGCGAACCGCGTCACCCACCGCCGCAACCATGCGGTGGTAGTCCTCCGACAAGGGCGAATGCTTCACCCAGTCGAGATCCCAATACTCAGGATGGTGCAAGTCGGCGAACCCACCATCGACCAATGCCCGAACGAAGTTCATGGTCATCGCCGATCGCGCGTGACCCTTCACCATCCGGCGCGGATCGGCAGTACGCGCAGCCTCCGTGAACTCGGGCTGGTTGATGAAGTCGCCACGGTAACTGGGCAAGGTAACGTCGCCCCGGGTTTCGCTGTCGGTCGATCGCGGCTTGGCGTACTGCCCGGCAAAGCGGCCGACACGGACCACGGGCAAGCGAAGCCCATGGACCAGCACGAGGCTCATCTGCAGCAACACCTTGAGCCGGTTGGAAATCAATCCCGATTCACAATCCGAAAAACTCTCCGCGCAATCGCCGCCTTGCAGGACGAAGCGCTTGCCTTCCTGCGCTTCGGCAATCTGCTTCTTCAGAGCCAGAATTTCCCAGGAGGTCACCAGCGGCGGCAAGACGGCCAGTTCGCGCTGTACCCCGGCCAGCGCCTCGGCATCCGGGTACAGCGGCTGCTGGGTTGCGGCACGCGAACGCCAGCTGTCCGGACTCCAGCCCGGAGGCACGGAAACAGGCTGCAAGGGTCGGTCGGAGGCGTTCATGTCGGATGGGGCAGTCAGTTGGTTTTTCATCATCTCACACGGTCTGGTAAGTCCGGCAGCACGGACAGGGCGAACTTCAGCGCTTTTTGAATCCCGCGGCCAGCGCACCGGTGGCGAGAACCAGGAAGCAGAGCAAGGTCCACTCGGGCATCGAGAACCCGAGCAAGGTCCAGTCCACCTTCGCGCACTCACCGGAGCCATGCAGCACCTTCCGGACCACGTCCAGATAGCTCGGCATCGATTCAAGCATGAACGACAGCCCAGGGCCGCAGGCCGGCACCTGATCGGGCGGCAAGTGTTGCAGCCAGACGTGCCTGGCGGCGATCGCGGCGCCGGTACCAGCCGTCAAGAACGCCAACACCCCGTAAACCCGTCGCCCCGTCGCCGATTTCGGCGAATGCAGCGCACCAGCGAGCGCAACCAAGGCGGTCGCCGCCATCGCCACACGCTGGAAAATGCACAGCGGGCATGGCTCGAACAGTTGCCCGTACTGGGCAAATACCGAGTAGGCGAGCAAGGAAGAACAAACCAGGAAAGCGAATACGCACTGGCTTCGGAAGGACCACGCGAACGGATTGAATTTCATGCCAGACCTACTCGATTGATTGCAGTCATGACCTTAACGTAGCTCCGAAAGTTTCGGTAGCACTCTCTAAAATGCCAACTCCGCATCGGCGCGGCGTCGTCCCGGCCGTCCAAAACAAAAACCCCGGCACCAGGCCGGGGTTTTCAGGTTACCTGCTACGGTCGCTTACTCGGCGGTGGCAACCGTTACCTGCGGACGATCGACGAGCTCGACATACGCCATCGGAGCGTTGTCGCCCGGACGGAAGCCGCACTTGAGAATACGCAGATAGCCGCCCGGACGCGCCTTGTAGCGCGGACCGAGTTCGACGAACAGCTTGCCGACGGCCTGCTGGTCACGCAGGCGCGACATGGCGAGACGACGGTTGGCAACGCCATCGACCTTGCCGATGGTGATCAGCGGCTCGGCGACGCGGCGCAGTTCCTTGGCTTTCGGCAAGGTCGTGCGGATCAGTTCGTGCTTGATCAGCGAGGCCGCCATGTTGACGAACATCGCTTCGCGGTGGGCAGAGGTGCGGCTGAATTTACGGCCGGATTTTTTGTGGCGCATGGTCGTGCTTCCTAATTTAAATCGAGGCCTTTCAGCCCATCATGCCCTGCTGCAGGCCGGCCGGTGGCCAGTTCTCCAGCTTCATGCCGAGTGACAGGCCACGCTGGGCCAGCACTTCCTTGATTTCCGTCAGCGACTTCTTGCCCAGGTTCGGGGTCTTGAGCAGCTCGACCTCGGTACGCTGGATCAGGTCACCGATGTAATAGATGTTCTCGGCCTTGAGGCAGTTGGCCGAACGCACCGTCAGTTCCAGATCGTCGATTGGGCGCAACAGCACCGGATCAACTCCGGCGACGGACGGCTTGGCTGCACCGCGCTCGCGCTGGGTGAAGTCGCCGAACACCGACAGCTGGTCGGTCAGGATGTCGGCCGCCGTGCGGATGGCATCTTCTGCATCGATCGTGCCGTTGGTCTCGATGTCCAAGACCAGCTTGTCCAGGTCGGTACGCTGTTCGACGCGGGCAGCCTCAACCGCGTAGGCAACGCGACGGACGGGCGAGAAGCTGGCGTCGAGCATCAGGCGACCGATGGTGCGGGTCTCTTCGTCAGGACGACGACGAGCCGTGGCCGGCTGGTAGCCGAAGCCGCGCTCAATCTTCAGGCGCATGTTCAGCGCCGTGTCCTTGGTCAACGTGCAGATCACGTGATCGGGATTCAGGATCTCGACGTTGTGGTCGACCTTGATGTCGGCTGCCGTGACAACGCCCGGGCCCTTGGTCTGCAGGGTCAGGGTGGTGTGTTCGGCGGTATGCATACGGATCGCTACATCCTTGAGGTTCAACAGAACCTCAAGCACGTCTTCCTGCAAGCCTTCCACCGTCGTGTACTCGTGCAACACGCCATCGATCTCGACTTCCGTGATGGCGAAGCCGGGGATCGAGGACAGCAGCACGCGACGCAAAGCATTTCCCAGCGTGTGGCCGTAGCCACGCTCAAGGGGTTCAATCACGACCTTGGCGCGGTTCGCGCCGAGGCGTTCGATATTCGGGCCGCGGGGGCGCAGCACCTGGTGTGCGGAAACCGTCATGGACAGTGACACTCCTGAAGAATTACTTCGAGTACAACTCGACGATCAGCGCTTCGTTGATATCTGAAGGCAAGTCAGCGCGGTCGGGGACCGACTTGAACACGCCGGAGAACTTCTTGACATCTACCTCGCACCAGCCGGGGATCAAGTCCATCTGCTGGGAAAGATTCAACGCCTCGGTCACGTTCAGATGCTTCTGGGCGCGCTCGGAAAGCTGAATATTGTCGCCAGCCTTGACCTGGTAGGAAGCCAGGTTGACCGTCTTGCCGTTGACCAGGACGCCCTTGTGGGACACCAGCTGGCGGGCCTGGGGACGGGTGACCGCGAAACCCATGCGGTAGACCACGTTGTCGAGGCGCTGTTCAAGCATCTGCAGCAGGGACTCACCGGTGTTGCCCTTGCGCCGGGCAGCCTTGGTGTAATAGCCGCGGAACTGACGCTCCAGCAAGCCATAAATGCGCTTGACCTTCTGCTTCTCGCGAAGCTGGGTGGCGTAATCGGACAGCTTGCCCTTGCGGGCAACGGGACCGTGCTGGCCCGGCTTTTGCTCGAGCTTGCACTTGGAATCAATCGCGCGCGCCGGGCTCTTGAGGCTGAGATCAGCCCCTTCGCGTCGGGCGAGTTTGCAGGTTGGACCGGTATAACGTGCCATGGTATGTGCTCCTAGCCCTTAGACGCGGCGCTTTTTCGGCGGCCGGCACCCGTTGTGCGGGATCGGGGTCACGTCGATGATGTTCATGATCTTGTAACCGACGGCGTTCAGGGAACGCACGGCGGACTCGCGGCCCGGACCCGGACCCTTGATACGCACTTCCAGGGTCTTCACGCCGTAATCGAGCGCAGCCTTGCCGGCTTTTTCAGCGGCAACCTGGGCGGCGAACGGAGTGGACTTGCGGGAACCGCGGAAACCCGCGCCGCCCGAAGTGGCCCAGGACAGGGCGTTACCCTGACGATCGGTGATCGTCACGATGGTGTTGTTGAAAGAAGCGTGGACGTGGGCGATACCGTCGGTGACGATGCGCTTGATCTTCTTCTTTACTTTGGCTGCAGGCTTGGCCATTAGGCGCTATCCCTTACTTTTTGATGGCTTTGCGCGGACCCTTGCGGGTACGGGCGTTGGTACGGGTGCGCTGGCCACGCAGCGGCAAGCCGCGACGGTGGCGCAGGCCGCGATAGCAGCCAAGGTCCATGAGACGCTTGATGGAGATACCCACCTCGCGGCGCAGATCGCCTTCGACCGTGTACTTGGCCACTTCCGAGCGCAGTTGGTCGACCTGGGCTTCGGTTAAGTCGCGGATCTTGGTGGACGGAGGAACCCCGACCACGTCACACAGGAGCTTCGACCGGGTACGGCCGATGCCGAAAATACTTTGCAAGCCGACCCAGACATGTTTCTGGACAGGCAGGTTGACACCCGCAATGCGCGCCATGAGGCGATCTCCAAACTGAATTTTAGCGCAGTGAATCGAGAATTATAGCAAGGCTTGGGGTTACATAGAAGCCCCTGCAGCCGAAGCTGCTGGAACCCGGCATGGGGAGTGTGCCCATGCTCCGGCGACAGGTCGTCGTCTTGTCCGTGCCTTAACCAGCTCCCGGACAGCCCCGCGCTACTCATGCACGGGGACCAACGTCAACCTACCCGCGCGCCAAGCCGCCGCACGAGCCGCCCTTCTTGTGGCCTAGCCGCGCGCGAAACCGCCGCGGGAGCCGCCTTTCAAATTGGCCTTCTTCATCAGGCCCTCGTACTGATGCGACATCAGGTGGGCCTGAATCTGGGCGGTGAAGTCCATCACCACCACAACAACGATCAACAGCGACGTGCCACCAAAGTAGAACGGCACGTTGAGCCATGCGCGCAAGACTTCCGGCATCAGGCAGACGAGCACCAGGTACAGCGCGCCGATCAGCGTGAGGCGGGTCATGACGCCGTCAATATATTCGCCAGTCGCCTTGCCCGGTCGGATACCCGGAATTAACGCACCTGACTTCTTGAGGTTCTCCGCCGTTTCCTGCGAATTGAAAACGAGCGCGGTGTAGAAAAACGCAAAGCCGATGATCATCACGCCGTACAGCAGCATGTGCAGCGGCTGTGCCGGAGCCAACGCATTGGCCACCGACTGCAGCGAACGGGAAACCATGCCCTGCCAGCCCTCTGCGGTCGAATTGGCGCTGCTGAGCCAGGTGGAAATCGTCGACGGAAACAGGATCAGACTGGACGCGAAGATGGGCGGAATGACGCCGGCCATGTTGAGTTTCAGCGGCAAGTGCGAACTCTGGTTCATGTAACCCTGGCGACCACCCTGCCGTCGAGCATAGTTGACCGTGATCTTTCGCAGCCCCCGCTCCATGAACACCACGAAGTAGGTAACCCCGAGCACCAGCACAGCGATGAGGAATATCGCTCCGACGCCGATATCGCCGCTACTAACCTGCTGCAAGGTGTTGATTACCGCGCTGGGCAAGCCGGACACGATACCCGCGAAGATGATCAGCGAGACGCCATTTCCGATGCCCCGTTCGGTGATTTGTTCACCCAGCCACATCAGGAAAATGGTGCCGGTGGTAAGCGCAACCACCGCGGTCAGGACAAAGCCGATACCCTGATCGTAAGCCACGCCTTGCTTCTGCAGAGCCGAAGCAATACCAAACGACTGCACAACGGCAAGTACCACGGCGAAAAGGCGGGAATACTGGGTCAGCTTCCGGCGACCGCTCTCACCCTCGTTTTTCAGCGCCTTCCAGGGGCCGTAGATCTGGCCTGCCAACTGAACGATGATCGAGGCGGAGATGTAGGGCACGACATTCAGGGCGAACAGGCTGAAGCGATTCAAGGCACCGCCCGAGAACATGTTGAACATGTCCACGATCGTGCCTTTCTGGCTTTCCATGAGCTGGAGCATGGCCTGGGGATCGACGCCCGGCACCGGGATGAAGCTGCCGACGCGATAGACGATCAAGGCAAGCAACACGAACAACAGCCGCTGGCGGAGCTCGGTGAATTTACCGAGCCCACCCAGTGCGCTTACCGCTGAATTCGCCTGCGCCAAGGTATTACTCCACGCTGCCGCCGGCCGCTTCTATCGCTGCCTTGGCACCGGCAGTCGCGAGCACGCCCTTGAGCACGAACTTCTTGGTCAGGTCGCCCTTCTTGACGATCTTGGCCTGCTTGGCGGTGGCCGGCACCAGCTTGGCAGCGCGCAGCACGGCGAAATCGATTTCGGCGACGTCAAGCTTGTCCAGCTGATAGGTCAGCACCTCAGCGGTATCGAGCTTCAGCTTTGAGCGGAAGCCAACCTTCGGCATGCGCTTCTTCATCGGCATCTGGCCGCCTTCGAAGCCTGCCTTGATCTTGCCCTTGCCGGAACGCGCGAACGAACCCTTGTGGCCGCGGCCGCAAGTCTTGCCGAGGCCGGAACCGATGCCGCGACCGACGCGACGACGCTCGGTGCGGGCGCCATCAGCGGGGCTGAGTGTATTCATTTTCATGAGAATTCTCCTTGGGCCGCTCAGGCTTCGACGCGAACCAGGTAATGCAATTGATTGATGAGGCCGCG